>NZ_JBEOZN010000043.1:0-70706 GCF_040298085.1 Streptosporangium sp. NPDC001681
CACCGCCGACTTCCTGCGGGTGAAGGTCGTCGGCTCCACCACCACCCAGGTGTTCCAGCAGCTCGGCGCGGCCGCCAACCGCAACGGCGCCTGGGGCGCGGCCGACGTCGACATCTCCGCCTTCGCCGGGCAGAGCGTCCGGATCCTCGTCGAGGCCGCCGACGCCTCGACCGCCTCCCTGGTCGAGGCGGGGGTGGACGACGTCAAGATAACCCGGCAGTAGGCAGGGCCGTGCGACCCGCGCCTTCCCCCTTCTCGGGCCGTCCGGCCTGCTCCGGACGGCCCGCCACGCGGGTCGCACCCCTCTCAGAGCACACCGCGCCTGAGTCCTCCCCTCCACTGGCGCCAAAAGATGAAAAGTCAGAAACACGAGGGCGTATGTCCAAAAAAGCAATGGTGAACATCAGCTGAATGACCGATCACGCCTACCGTGCGCTCCGCTAGCCTCGCGTAGGTTACGCACGTGCTGGTACGGAAGGCGCTCAAGTGATCAGCTGGTTCGAAGCCGTGGTCCTCGGACTGATTCAGGGACTGACGGAGTTTCTGCCGATCTCCTCCAGTGCCCACATCCGGGTCGTCTCGGCGTTCTTCGGTTGGCAGGACCCCGGAGCCGCGTTCACCGCGGTCATCCAGCTCGGCACCGAGGCCGCGGTGCTGATCTACTTCCGCAAGGAGATCTGGGAGATCATCTCCACCTGGACGCGGTCCCTGTGGACACCCGACCTGCGCGGCCACCACTCCGCCCGGATGGGCTGGTACGTCATCGTGGGCACCATTCCGATCGTGGTGCTCGGCCTGCTCTTCAAGGACTCCATCGAGAGCGTCTTCCGCGACCTGCGCCTGATCGGCACGACCCTGATCGTCTTCGGGCTGGTGCTGTGGTTCGCCGACCACACCGCCCGCAACAAGCTCACCCTGGAGCGGCACCTCAGCTTCACCCATGCCCTGATCTACGGCTTCGCCCAGTCGCTCGCCCTGGTTCCCGGCGTCTCCCGCTCCGGCGGCACGATCAGCGCCGGGCTGCTGCTGGACTACCGCAGGGAGGAGGCCGCGAAGTACTCCTTCCTGCTGGCCATCCCGGCCGTGCTCGGCTCGGGCTTCCTGGAGCTGTTCAAGATCGGCGATGGCAGCGCCCCCGACTGGGGGCCCACGATCCTGGCCACCGTGATCTCCTTCATCGTGGGCTACCTGGCCGTCTCGTGGTTCCTGAAGTACATCAGCACCCACCGCTTCACCGGCTTCGTGATCTACCGGATCGCCCTCGGCGTCCTCATCATCGCCCTGGTGAGCACCGGAGTCCTCGACCCGTCGGCCTGAAGTCCCGGCGTCGGCGGCTCAGACCGTCCGTCCCCCTCCCGGGCCTCCCCGGTGACTCATGAGTCTCGCCGGACGGCTCGGTCGCGGGCGTATCTGGCCGCCATCGTGTGGAACACCTCCTTCGGTGCCCAGCGCCTCTCGTCGAGCATCCTGACCACGCCGTAGGAGGCGATGTCCCCGTCCCCGATGTGGCTGAAGCCCGCGAAGGTGAACCAGAGAGCGGTGTCCACCCCCTCCTTCTCGAAGACGTCCAGCAGTTCGGTGAAGTAGCGCACCTGCTCGCCCTCGTCCCGTACGGCGCCCTCCGGCGGCTGCCAGGCCATGCCACCGCGCTCGCCCGCCCCCCGGTAGGCGCAGGTGCCGAACTCGGTCACCGCGACCGGTTTGCCGTGCTTGAACTTGTCGCGCAGCTCCTCCTGGAAGGTGGCGGCGTTGTAGGCGGCCCGGTAGGCGTCGGCGCCGATGATGTCGAACGGGGCCCAGTCGACGAACTCCCACGGGGCCGCCGCGTAGGTGACGGGCCCGCCGAAACGGGTCCTGACAGCGTCCGCGCTCTCGGCCAGGAAACCGTTGAGCCGCTCCAGGACGGGGCCGAGCGAGGTCCACCACTCCATGTCGGCGGTGCTTATCGTCTGCAGGCGATCGCGGTACGTGGCACCGGGGATGAACCCGGCGCCGAAGCCGCTGATCTCGCATCCGGTCACGAACACCACCTCGGCCCCGCCGCCTCGCACGGCCTCGGCCCGCTCCGCGCAGTCGGCGAAGGTCGAGAGCATCGCCTCGGGCGGGAGGTCGACGGGGAAGGGGGCGAACCAGATCTCCAGCCCCGCGGCGGCGGCGTGCTCGGCTGCGACGCTCAGCCGCGCGGGATCGCCGCCGGAGATCCGTACCGCGTCGCAGTGCAGCTCATCGGCGATGACGCCCATGTCATGCCGGACGGCGTCGGGATCGAACACCTTGCGGCTGTTGTCGCGACCGGGAAGGAACCCGGTGTCGTAGTTGATTCCTCGCGCGCGCACGTCACTGTCTCCCTTGTCGGTTGATGCCGTACTCCAGCAGGTCGAAGGCGAGTTCGACGTCTCCGCACAGGTCGTGGCCCGCCTCTTCCGGCGAGGCGCCGGAGACCAGGAGGCGGAAGAACCTCTCCTGCAGGGTCAGCACGGAGGCGGTGATCTGGGCGGCCATCAGAGCGGCCGTCAACTCGTCGTGCTCTTCGGCCAGCGCCAGCGCCAGCGCCTGGCGCTGCCCGTGGAGCAGGTCGTTCGCGCCGCTGCTGAGCGCGGGACTGGCGAAGATCACCCGCATCTGGGTGATCAGGGCGTCCCTGTCCACGGCCGTCGCCGGCTCGGCGGCGAACGCGCGGTAGTGCGCCCGCAGGGCCTCCAGCGGCGACTGCCCGGCGGGCCGCGCGGTGACGATCCCCGCCAGGTCCTCCTGCCCCACGCCCCGCAGGACGAGCGACTCCTTGGTCGGGAAGTACTTGAACAGCGTCACCTTCGCCACCTCGGCGGCCTCGGCGATCTCGTTGACGGTCACCGCGTCGAAGCCGCGCTCGGCGAACAGCCGCAGCGCCACCGCGGCGATCCGCCGTTGCGTCTGCTCCTTCTTCCGCTCTCGCAGTCCCGCCATACGAGCACAATAAAACTGAACCGGGTTCAAAAGCAAACCCGGTTCGCTTTTTATCGCGGGTGGGAAAGGCCGTGCGGGTCGGTTGTGGCGCGCGATCCGGTGAAGGTGGCACGCTGCCCGGGCACGACCGGGGATGATGATCGGAGAGCCGGGAAGGACGGGCAGGATGGACAAGACGATCGCGGACTTCTGGTTCGACCCCTCCTGCCCGTACACCTGGATCACCTCACGATGGCTGGTGGAGGTGGAGAAGGTACGGCCGGTCGAGGTGCGCTGGCACGTGATGAGCCTGTCGGTGCTCAACGAGGGCCGTGACGAGGATCCGGAGGGCGACACCGAGGGCTACCTGTGGGTGCCCGTACGCGTCTGCGCCGCCGTACGACAGGAGTACGGGCAGCAGGCGCTCGGCAGGCTGTACACCGCGATGTGGACCGTCGCGCGTGCACCTGAGACGGACTGGGCCGGTGCTCTCGACGCCGCCCTGGCCGCCGCGGGGCTGCCGGCGGAGCTGGCCGGGGCCGGGATGTCGACGGCCTACGACGAGGCGGTACGGGCCTCCCATGCCGAGGGCATCGGCCTGATCGGCGAACACGTCGGCACCCCGGTGGTCGCCGCCACCGGCCCCGCCACCGGTGGCGAGCGCGTGGTGTTCTTCGGCCCGGTGATCTCCCGGATTCCCACGGGAGAGCGGGCGGGCCGCCTGTGGGACGGGACGCTGCTGGTGGCGGGGACGCCGGGCTTTCACGAGCTCAAGGGCGTCTCGCACGAGGAGCCCCGGCTCGACGCCCCGAGCTGACAGGTCATGCCGGCCCCCGCGGCGTGCGCTTGGCCACTCGCCCTCACGTGCCTCTTCGCCCCCGTGTTGTGGATCACACCGGCGGCGGGACATGCCCCGCCCGGCTGACTTCGCCGGCGGAAGGCGACAGCGCGTGCCGGGGGCGCGTCTCGTGGCGGGACGGGCTCGTGGACACTGGACGGGTGCGTTCCGACTGGTCCGGCCTGCCCGTCCGCCATGCCCTGCCCGAGTTGCTCGCGGCGCTGGGTGAGCGGGGCGTCGCCGTGCTCACCGCACCCCCGGGCACCGGCAAGACCACGCTCGTCCCGCTCGCGCTGGCCGGGCTCCTCGACGGCCCGGTGGCGAAGCGGGTGATCGTGGCCGAGCCGAGGCGGATGGCGGTACGGGCGGCGGCCAGGCGGATGGCATGGCTGCTGGAGTCGGAGGTGGGCGCGGAGGTCGGGTTCTCCGTCCGCGGCGAGCGCAGGGCCGGTGCGAGGACCGTCGTCGAGGTCGTCACCACGGGGGTCCTCCTCCAGCGACTCCAGCGCGACCCCGACCTCGAAGGCGTGGACACGGTCCTGCTGGACGAGTGCCACGAGCGCCACCTGGATGCCGACACCGCGCTGGCCTTCCTGCTCGACGTCCGCGCCACGCTCCGTCCCGACCTGCGGATCGTCGCCACCTCCGCCACCGCCGACGCCGCCCCCTGGGCCCGCCTCCTCGGCTCGGGCGACCCCGCGCCGATCGTGCACGCGGCCGGCACCGCGCATCCCGTCACGCCCGTCTGGGCCCCGCCCCCAGGGAAGGTCGCGCCGCCCCACGGCATGCGGGTGGACCCGGCGTTCCTGGCCCATGTCGCAGCCGTCGTACGGCGTGCGCTGGCCGAGCACGAGGGGGACGTGCTCTGCTTCCTGCCGGGCGTCGGCGAGATCGGCCGGGTGGCCGCGATGCTTCCCGGCGTCGACGTCCTCCAGGTGCACGGCCAGGCGCCGGCCCGGGTCCAGGACGCGGTTCTCTCCCCGGGTGAGGGGCGCAGGGTGGTTCTCGCCACCTCGGTCGCCGAGTCGAGCCTGACCGTGCCCGGCGTACGGGTGGTGGTCGACTCCGGCCTGGCCAGGGAGCCCCGTACCGACCACGCCCGCGGCCTCGGCTCGCTCACCACGGTCCGCGCGTCCCGGGCCTCGGCCACCCAGCGGGCGGGGCGGGCGGGCCGCGAGGCACCGGGCGTGGTCTACCGCTGCTGGTCGCGGGCCGAGCACGAGCGGTTGCCCGAGCACGCGCGGCCCGAGATCGCGCTCGCCGACCTGACCGGCTTCGCCCTCCAGGCCGCCTGCTGGGGCGACCCCACCGCCACCGGCCTGGCCCTGCTCGACCCGCCCCCGGCCGCCGCGATGGACGCCGCCCGCCGTACCCTGCACGCCCTGGGCGCCCTGGACTCCCCTGGCGCGCCGGGTCTCACCATGGGCCGGGTGACCGAGCGGGGACGGCGGATGGCCGGGGCCGGGGTCCATCCGCGTCTGGCACGGGCCCTGATCGATGCCGGGACCGATCCCCTGACCGGCCCCGGGACCGGTACTGGGAGCAACGCGAGGTCCCGGGTCGCCGAGGTCGTGGCGCTGCTGTCGGAGCAGTTGCCCCGGGACGCGGGTGACGACCTGGTGGCGGTCTGGCGCGCCGCGCGCCGGGGCGGGGACGGCTTCTCCGCCCGGTGGCGTCAGGAGGCCGGGCGCCTGGCTCGCGCCGTCCCCGGCCCCGACCGGCGTCAGGGACGGCCACTGTCCGCCGACGTCACGCCCCGGGGCGGCAGGACGGCGAAGAAAGACGAGACGGCCTGGGACGACGATGCCGTGGCCGGGATCGTCGTGGCGCTGGCCTACCCCGAGCGGGTGGCGCGGCGGCGGGGCGGGTCGTACCTGATGACCTCGGGAACGGCCGCCGAGTTGCCACGCGGGTCGCGGCTGGGGACGGCGGAGTGGCTGGCCATCGCGGTCGCGGACCGGCCCGCCGGGGTGGCGTCCGCCAGGATCAGGCAGGCGGTGGTGATCGACGAGGAGATCGCCAGGCTCGCCGCGGCTCCCCTGTACGGCTCCGACGAGGAGATCATCTGGCGCGTACCGCCGGGAGAGCGGCGGGGCGATGTGTCGGCTCGCCGGGTGGAACGGCTGGGCGCGATCGAGCTGGCCGACAGCGCGCTCCGCGGCGCCGACGTACGACCCGCCGTCCTGGAGGGTCTGCGCGCCGAGGGCCTGTCGATCCTGCGCTGGACGCCCGAGGCCGTGGCCCTGCGCGAGCGCCTGGCCTTCTGCCGGCGCACGCTCGGCGACCCCTGGCCCGCGACGGACGACGACGCGCTGATCGAGGCGGCCGACCGCTGGCTGGAGCCCGAGCTGTCGCGGGCCCGCCGCCGGTCCGACCTGGAGCGCCTCGACGTGGTCTCCGCGCTGCACCGCCTGGTCCCGTGGAACGCCCGGCTGGCGGAGACGGCCCCGGAACGGGTCGAGGTGCCGAGCGGGTCGCGGATCAGGATCGACTACTCGGGCGAGCAGCCGGTACTGGCGGCCAAGCTGCAGGAACTGTTCGGCTGGGCCGAGACCCCGCGCGTCGCGGGAGTCCCGCTGGTGATCCACCTGCTCTCCCCCGCGGGCCGTCCGGCCGCGGTCACCGCCGACCTGGCCTCGTTCTGGCGCGAGGGCTACCGCGCGGTCCGCGCCGAGCTCCGCGGCCGCTACCCCCGGCATCCCTGGCCGGACGACCCCATGTCGGCCACCGCCACCCGCCGCACCAACCCACGGCGCTGACACGGCGCTGACTCCGGGCTCCGCTCACCTCCCCTACCGACCCGGGAGCCATACCAGGCACTCCCGGAGACAAGGCCGGAAACCTCACCTGGGGGGAATACGCCGGCGCCGCCGCGAAGGCCTCGCACGACATATCTCGGACCAGTTGGTAACACCCCTGCCACGATGGTGGTAAATAGCATCCTTTGTGCCGTTCCGCAGGCACACTGGGGTTAGGCAGGAACGGGAGCCGGAAAGCAGGGGCGGGATGGCGTGGGCAGCCCGGACGGTCGCCGTCGTCCTGGCCGTGCTGTCTCCGGCGCTGGTGGTCGCGGCCATGCTGATCTTCGCGGGGCTTCCGGAGGAGTGGCGGCTGCCGGTGACGGTCACGCCGCTGACGGCGGCGGGGGTGACCTTTCCCGTGGTCGGCGCGTTCCTCATCGCGCATCGGCCTCGGCTCAAGCTGGCATGGCTGATGTGCGCGGGCGGGCTCGGCGGTGCCGTCTTCGACTTCTCCCAGGCGACGGCGCTGGAGTCCGCGGCACGCGGGGATCTCGCGCTGGCGGGGCTCCTGAGATTCCCGGCGCAGGTGGGCTGGGCAGCGTGCACGCTCGCGCTGGAGATACTGCTGCCGCTGTACTCCCCGGATGGCAGGTTGCCCTCGCGGCGCTGGCGAGCGGTGGTGCTGCTGGGTGTGGTGTCCGTCGGTGCCGAGACCGCGCGCAAGTTCGTGCGGCCGGATCCGCCGCTCGAGGACTCCCCGTTTCCGGCCGTCATCCCCAACCCGCTGCAGATCCCCGCTCTGGCGCCGTACGACTCGGTGATGGTGGTGCTGATCTGGACGGGGATCTTCGTGGCGATCCCGCTGGCGGCGCTGTCCCTGCTGCCGCGTTTTCGCCGGGCGGACCCGGCGGGCAGGCGGCAGATCGGCTGGCCGCTGTCGGCGTTCGCCGGGTACATCGTGTTCATGCTCATGAGCCTGGTCGCGCCGGAGCTGTACTGGCTGTCGGTCCTCTGGGCGGCGCTCATCCCCGTCGCGATGGTGTTCTCGGTGATGCGCTACCGGCTGTACGGCATCGACACCATCATCAGCCGGACCTTCGTCGCCGCGGGGCTGCTGGCCGTGGTCGGCGGGGTCTACTTCGGTGTGGCCGCGCTGTCGAGCCTGATGGTGTCCGGGTTCGACCAGATCGCCGGGCTGGTCACCGCCCTGTTCACCGGCGCGTTCTTCCAGCCGTTGCGCCGGATGCTGCAACGTGCCGTCGACCGCCTGCTCTACGGCCCGGTCGGCGACCCACGCGTGCTCGCCGAGCGGCTGGTCCAGGAGGTGCGCCGGGGAGATCCGGCGCAGGCGCTGGCTTCGGTGATCGGCGTGCTGCGCGAGGGCCTGGCGGTACAGGGGGTCACGGTGGAGGTGACCGGCGGCGAGCCGGGGCACCAGGTCAGCGTGGCGAGCACGGTCAGCGGGCAGGTCGGCGACTCCCCGCGCGAGGTGCCGCTGATCTGGCACGGCGAGCAGGTGGGGCGGCTGCTGGTCGGCCCGCCCACCCCGCGCCGCTTCCCCGCCGCACACGACGAGCGGGTGCTGGCCACGTTGGTCCCGTACGCGGCCGACGTGGCGCACGCGCTGCGGATGGCGGCCGACCTGCAGCGCTCCCGGCAGCGCATCCTGACCGCCCGGGAGGAGGAACGGCGGCGGCTACGCCGCGACCTGCACGACGGCCTGGGCCAGACGCTCAGCGGGATGGCCATGACCATCAACATGGCCCGCCTCAGCCTGAAGACCTCCCCGGAGGCGGCGGACGGGCTGCTGCGCGAGTTGCGTTCCGGCATGGACGCGGTCACCGGCGACATCCGGCAGCTCGTCTACGGCCTGCGCCCGCCCGCCTTGGACGATCTGGGCCTGGCCGCCGCCGTACAGGCGCTGGCCGGGCCGGCCGCCCCCGAAGGCCCCGCCACGGAGGTGAGCGCCGAGGGCAACCTGACCGACCTGCCCGCCGCCGTCGAGGTGGCCGTCTACCGAATCGCGCAGGAGGCGCTGACCAACGTCCGGCGGCACGCGCGTGCCACTCGCGTCCGTGTCGAGCTGCACCGCGAGCCCGAGGCGCTGCGCCTGCTGATCGCCGACGACGGCGTGGGCCTGCCGCCGAAGCGCCACTCGGGCGTCGGCCTGGCCTCCATGCGCGAGCGCACCGCAGAGCTGGGCGGAGTCTGCCTCGTCAACGGCGAGCCTGGGGAGGGCACCACGGTGGAGGTGATGCTCCCCGTTCCCACGACCGTTGCGCCGCCGGTACGGCAACACCGGACGGCTCCTGTTGGCGGACAATCGGCCCCCTGAATCCGGGGATATCGCACGGAAACCCTTTTTCGCGCCGACGCCGCTCACCTGGGGCTACACCAGCCCGCGGCCTCTTTCTGGCGTGTTGCGGCCGTCTTCGCACCTCACCCGACGACCGGCGCGCGGCCGGCTTTTATGAGCTATCGTAGTGATATCACTTCGATAGCAAAGGTGGCGTACATGGAACGACGTGCTTTCCGGATGAGCGGATTCGGCGTCCTGGTCGGACTCCTGGCGCTCGGGGCCGTCCTGGCCTGGGCCGGGTGGACGGCGGGGGAAACGCAGCTGATCGCCGCGGCGATCGGATGGGGGATCGTCGCGGCGGTCATGGCCACCGGGTTCACGGTGATCAACCCGAACGAGGCGAAGGTCGTGCAGTTCTTCGGCCGCTACATCGGGACGGTGAACCAGGCCGGGTTCCAGTGGGTGCTGCCGTTCACCAGCAAGGAGCGCGTCACCCTCCGGGTGCGCAACTTCGAGACGACCAAGCTCAAGGTGAACGACGCCGACGGCAACCCCGTGGAGATCGCCGCCGTCGTCGTCTACAAGGTCGCCGACACCGCCAAGGCGACGTTCTCCGTGGACGACTACGAGCAGTACGTGGCGATCCAGTCCGAGGCCGCCGTCAGGCACCTGGCCACCAGCCACCCGTACGACGCCCACGAGGAGGGCCGCACCAGCCTGCGCGACGGCGCCGAGGTGGCCGCCGAGCTCACCACCGAGCTGAGCGACCGCACCCAGCTCGCCGGGGTGGAGGTGCTGGAGGCGCGGATCACCCACCTCGCCTACGCTCCGGAGATCGCCCAGGCGATGCTGGTCCGGCAGCAGGCCGCCCAGGTGGTCGCGGCGCGCACCCACATCGTCGCCGGCGCGGTCGGCATGGTCCAGCTCGCGCTGACCAAGTTGCGGGAGGATGAGGTGGTGGAACTCGACGAGGAGCGCAAGGCGCAGATGGTCTCCAACCTGCTGGTCGTCCTCTGCGGTGACAAGGCGACGCAGCCGGTGGTCAACGCCGGCAGCCTCTATGGCTGAGCGCAAGAAGATCCTGCTGAGACTCGACCCGGCCGTCTACGAGGTGATCGCCAAGTGGGCGGCCGACGACCTGCGAAGTGTCAACGCCCAGCTGGAGTACGCGCTCCGCCTGGCACTCAAGGCGGCGGGTCGCGAGCCCCGGCGGGGCGAACGGAATAACACCGATGAGCCGGACAAGTCATCTGATTGAGACGTGGGACGCTTCCCCTGACGGACTCGCCGGACCACACTCGGTTCATGTCGTGGGTGGGAAGTTCCGCAGTGGAGATCGCGGAGGCCGTGCGACGGGGGAAGGTCACCGCGCCCATGGTCGTCGAGGAGCACCTCGACGCCATCGCCGAGCGTGACGGGCGCGTCGGGGCGTTCCGCACGGTCCTCGCCGAGCGGGCGCTGGCCGAGGCGCGGGCACTACAGGAGCGGGCGGACCTGTCCGGGCTGCCGCTCGCCGGGGTGCCGATCGCGATCAAGGACAATGTGCCGATCAGGGGCGAGGCGTCCCGCAACGGTTCCGCGGCGACGCCGGACGCGCCCGCGGACGAGGACCATCCCGTGGTGGCCAGGCTCAGGGCCGCGGGCGCGGTGGTCGTCGGCATCACCAACGTGCCGGAGCTCTGCCTGGTCGGATTCTCCGACAGCGTGTACGGCGTGACGCGCAACCCGTGGGACCTCGGGCGCACCCCCGGCGGGTCGTCGGGCGGGAGCGCCGCCGCCGTGGCGGCGGGCATGGTCCCGCTGGCCCACGGCAACGACGGGCTGGGCTCGCTGCGCATCCCGGCCGCCTGCTGCGGCCTGGTCTCGATCAAGCCGGGTCACGGGGTGGTCCCGCCGCCCGAGCACGACTGGTACGGGATGTCGGAGAACGGCCCGCTGGCCACGACCGTGGCCGATCTCGCCCTGGCCCTGGCCGTCATGGCGGATGACATGTCACTGGCGACGCCCGGCGAGAGCGAGACACTCGGCGTGGACAGCGCCATCGACGACTACCCGGGCGGGCTGACCCTGTCGGAACCGCTGAGGCTGCGGATCGCGGTCGCGCCGATGCCGCTGCCCTCCGGGCTCTCGGTGGACGCCGAGTTCCAGCGGGCGGTGACCGGGGCGGCGGAGGTCCTGGGCGCGGCGGGGCACACCGTGGTGGAGCACCCCCAGCGGATGCCCTTCGGGGTCGGTGCGGCCGCTGTCGCCACCTGGTTCGGGTGCGCCAGGGGCGACGTGGCCGGCCTCGACCCGCGCCGTCTCGAACGGCGCACCAGGGCCCTGGCGAGAGCCGGACGGCTGCTCGCCAGGTTCGGGGCGGACGGCACGACGGGCCGTGACCGCTGGCGCGCGTACGGCGCCGACCAGTGGTTCGGCAACGCCGACGTGCTCGTCACGCCGACGCTCGCCGCCCTGCCACCGGCCGCCGAGCGCTGGGGCCGGCGCGGGCTCTTGGCGAACGCCCGCGCCAACCTGACGTACGCGCCCGCCACCGCGGCCTGGAACATGGCCGGCTGGCCCGCCATGACCGTCCCGTACGGCCGGCACTCCAGCGGCATGCCGATCGGCGTCCAGCTCGTCGCCGCCCCGGGGGGTGAGGCGCAGCTCCTGGCCCTGGCCGGCCAGCTGGAGACCGCCCGCCCCTGGACCCGCCACGCCCTGCCCGCCTGATCGGCTTTCCGTCTGGCCGCCGCCTACCGCCGCGCCGGGCAACCGGCCGGCGCGGCGCCGGGGCCGCCTGCGGGAGAGACCCGCGCGGGCGGCCCCGTACGGGTCAGACGCCGGTGGGGTGCCAGACCGTCTTGGTCTCCAGGAAGGCGGTCATCCGTCCGGTGCCCGGGTCTGCGAACCAGTCGGTCTCGGCGGGACGGAGGACCCGCTTGAGGTTCGCCGCCGCCGCCTCCTCGCACGCGACCGCCACGGCCCTGTCGGTGACCCCGGCCAGGTCGAGGGCGTTGACGTCCATGTGCGCGGCCAGATGGGGAGCGATCTCGGCGACGGAGCCGGTGAGGATGTTGACCACCCCACCGGGCAGGTCCGAGGTGGCGAGCACCTCGGCCAGGGTGATCGCGGGCAGCGGGGCGCGCTCGCTCGCGATCACCACGCAGGTGTTGCCCGTGACGATCACCGGGGCGATCACCGAGACGAGCCCGAGCAGCGGCTTGTCGGGGGCGACCACCGCGACCACGCCGGTCGGCTCCGGCGAGGAGATGTTGAAGTAGGGACCGGCGACGGGGTTGGCGGACCCGGCGACCGCGGCGATCTTGTCCGACCATCCGGCGTACCAGACCAGCCGGTCGACGCTCGCGTCCACGACCTCCCGCGCGTTCTTCGTCCCGGACTCGGCCAGCTCGGCGATGAACTGGGCCCGGCGACTCTCCAGCATCTCGGCGACGCGGTAGAGGACCTGTCCCCGGTTGTACGCGGTGGCACCCGACCAGCCGCCGAAGGCCTTGCGCGCGGCCGTCACCGCGTCGCGGGCGTCCTTGCGGGAGGCCTTGGCGGCGTTGGCGAGGAAGTCGCCGCTGGAGGAGGTCACCGGGTAGGACCTTCCGCTCTCGGAGCGCGGGAACGCCCCGCCGATGTACAGCTTGTACGTCTTGCGCACGGCGAGCCGTGCGGGCTGACGTCCGTCCCCGGGGTCCGTGGCCTGCCCCGGGGCCTGATCAGTGGCCTGCTCCGGGGCCTGCTTGGTCGCCCGCGCCCGGCCCGGCTTCTCCGCCTTACTCATTTCCCAGCCCTCTCCACGAGCTCTCCTGCTGCGCCAGCCGGGCCGGCACGAAGACCTGACCGCAGCGGCTCACGCCGCACCGGTGGGCGAACCAGCCGCGCAGCACCGGCCGTCCGGCGCGGGCGAAGCCGTGCCCCCGGGTGCTCTGGGCACGACGGCGACGGCGCCTGAGGCGCTGATGCTCACACATCGAGGTACGCCTCCAGCCCGTGCCGTCCGCCCTCTCGCCCGTATCCCGACTCCTTGTAGCCGCCGAACGGCGAGGTGGGGTCGAACCGGTTGAAGGTGTTGGCCCAGACGACGCCGGCGCGGAGCCTGCTCGCCATCCACAGGATGCGCGAACCCTTCTCCGTCCACACGCCCGCCGAGAGGCCGAACGGGGTGTTGTTGGCCTTCTCCACCGCCTCGGCCGGGGTGCGGAAGGTCAGCACGGACAGCACGGGGCCGAAGACCTCCTCGCGGGCGATCCGGTGTGACTGGGCGACACCGGTGAAGATGGTCGGCGGGAACCAGAACCCCTTGTCGGGCAGCGAGCAGGCCGGGGACCAGCGCTCGGCGCCCTCCGCCTCCCCCAGGTCCGACAGCTCGCGGATCCTGGCGAGCTGGGCCGCGGAGTTGATCGCGCCGATGTCGGTGTTCTTGTCCAGCGGGTCGCCCAGCCTGAGCGTGCCGAGCCGCCGCTTCAGCGCGTCGAGCAGTTCCGTCTCGATCGACTCCTGCACCAGCAGCCGGGAGCCCGCACAGCAGACGTGGCCCTGGTTGAAGAAGATCCCGTTGACGATGCCCTCGACCGCCTGGTCCAGCGCGGCGTCCTCGAACACGATGTTCGCGGCCTTGCCGCCGAGCTCCAGGGTGACCTTCTTACCGGAGCCCGCGACCGACCTGGCGATCTGGCGGCCGACCTCGGTGGAGCCGGTGAAGGCCACCTTGTCGACGTCGGGGTGGTCGACCAGGGCGGCGCCGGTCTGTCCGGCACCGGTCACGATGTTGACCACGCCGGGCGGCAGGTCGGCCTGCGCGCAGATCTCCGCGAACAGCAGCGCGGTCAGCGGGGTGGTCTCGGCGGGCTTGAGGACCACGGTGTTACCGCAGGCCAGGGCAGGGGCGATCTTCCAGGCGAGCATGAGCAGCGGGAAGTTCCACGGGATGACCTGGCCGGCCACCCCGAGCGGACGCGGACCGGGGCCGTACCCGGCGTATCCCAGCTTGTCCGCCCAGCCTGCGTAGTAGAAGAAGTGGGCCGCCACCAGGGGCAGGTCCACGTCGCGGGACTCGCGGATGGGCTTGCCGTTGTCCAGGGACTCCAGGACGGCCAGCTCGCGCGAGCGCTCCTGGATGATCCGCGCGATTCTGAAGAGGTACTTGGCCCTTTCCGAGCCGGGCAGCGCCGACCAGACGCCGAACGCCTTGCGGGCGGCCGAGACCGCCCGATCGACATCGGCCTCCGTCGCCCAGGCGACCTCCGCCAGGACCTCCTCGGACGCCGGGTTGACGGTCTTGTGAAGATCCCCGCCCTGGGAGTCGACCCACTCACCGTCGATGAACAGGCCGTAGGACGGCCTGATGTCGACGACGTCACGCGACTCGGGCGCCGGTGCGTACTCAAACATGTGAACGCCTTAGTCGAGGGTGAAGTAGTCGGGACCCGCGTACCTGCCGGTGGCCATCTTCTGGCGCTGCATCAGCAGGTCGTTGAGGAGTGTGGAGGCGCCGAGCCGGAACCAGTCGGGGCTGAGCCAGCCCTCGCCGACGGTCTCGTTGACCAGGACGAGCATCTTGATCGCGTCCTTGGTGGTCCGGATGCCGCCCGCGGGCTTCACCCCGACCTTCCGGCCGGTCACTGCCAGGAAGTCGCGAACCGCCTCCAGCATGATCAGCGTCACCGGAAGGGTCGCGGCGGGCTGCACCTTTCCGGTGGAGGTCTTGATGAAGTCGCCCCCGGCCAGCATGGCCAGCCAGGACGCGCGGCGCACGTTGTCGTACGTGGACAGCTCTCCGGTCTCCAGGATCACCTTCAGGTGGGCGGCGCCGCAGGCGGCCTTGATCGCGACGATCTCCTCGAAGACCTTGACGTAGTCACCCGCGAGGAACGCGCCCCTGTCGATGACCATGTCGATCTCGTCGGCTCCGGCCGCCACCGCGAAGACGGTGTCGGCGACCTTGACGTCGAGCGAGGAGCGTCCGCTGGGGAAGGCGGTCGCGACGCTGGCCACCTTGACACCGGTGCCCTTCAGCGCCGTCGCGGCTTCGGCGACCAGGTCGGGATAGACGCACACCGCGGCCACCCTGGGTACCGAGGGGTCGGCCGGGTCGGGGTGGAGGGCCTTGGCGCACATCGCGCGGACCTTACCCGGGGTGTCGGCTCCCTCCAGGGTCGTCAGGTCCACCATGCCGATGGCCAGATCGATGGCCTGGGCCTTGGCGGTCGTCTTGATGGATCGGGTGCCGAGCATCGCGGCGCGCTGGTCGGCGCCCACGCGATCGACACCGGGCAGGCCGTGCAGGAAGGTTCGCAGCGTGGCGTTGGACGTGGCCACGTCCGCGAGCGAGGTAGTCATAGTTGACACCTCTCCAGCATGCCCACTGGTGTGATTAGTTCCAAACTGGACCTTGCACAGCCCTCCCGTCGGTTTTCGTCAACATCCGCCGGGTCCGGGCTCTCCGTGTCGCGCGAGGGCCGGCGACACGGAACCGTTCGCGGATGAGGCGGCCGGAAATCCGGAGCCTCCCCACCGGTGGATCACTCCACCGGATTGCCGGACAGCACCTGGAACCACCTCCCCGGCGCGCACGCCCACGGCGAACGCGAGCAGGGTGAGGGAGGCCAGGCTCGGATCGGCGCCGCTCGGCGGCCTTCTCCGGGCGAGCTGGCAGGCGCGATCCGCGGTGGCCGAAACAGGGTCTAGGTATGGGGTGGGGCGCGGAGCGGCCCGGATATAGGACATCCTCCCGATGTGGGACCGGGGGCCTTAGGACGAATCTTGAGTGTGTAAGGAAAGCGCCACACCAGGAAGGAACCCCCATGGGTCCCGAGCTTCAGCTCCAGATGATCACCCAGAGGACCATCGAGCTCCGCGAGCAGGCCGACAGCCACCGCCTCGCCCGCGAGGCTCAGCAGGCCAGGAAGGCCCGCTCGGGCGGCAAGCGCCGCAAGGGCCTCCTCGGCAAGATCATTCCGGCATGACCACGTCCCGAGAGCCCGGCCGCCTGCTGTCCGGCCGGGCCTCTCTGCCCCCATAGAAGATCGATTTCACCGAGCGAAAAATAAGGAGAGTGCTACCTGTAAGGCATGACATGCTGACGGACATGGTGGGTCGGGCGGTAAGCCCCGTCTTTGTAGGACGGGAGGCGGAGCTTGCGGATCTGACCGAGGCATTCGAACAGACACGGAAGAACGCGGCGACGACGGTGCTGCTCGGCGGCGAGGCCGGCGTCGGCAAGTCACGGCTGATCGGGTGTTTCGCGGAACGGGCCTCGGCCGACAGCGCCCACGTGCTTAACGGGGGCTGCGTGGAGCTGTCGACCGAGGGCCTCGCCTACGCGCCGTTCACCGCGGCGATCCGCCAGCTCGTCCGCGAGTGCGGTGCCGAGGAGGTCGCGGCGCTGCTCCCCGAGGGAGGGGCACGCGACCTGGCCCGGCTGCTGCCCGAGTTCGGCGAGCCGAGCGGCGACACGGAGAGCGACACCGCCCGGGCTCGGCTCTTCGAGCAGGTTCTCACCCTGCTGGAACGGCTCGCCGAGAGCCGGCCGGTGATCCTCCTCATCGAGGACGTCCACTGGGCCGACAGCTCCAGCCGCGACCTGATCGCCTTCCTCAGCCGGAACCTTCGAGCCGCACCCGTGCTGATGGTCCTCACCTACCGCTCCGACGAGCTCCATCGCCAGCACCCGCTCAGGCCGGTGCTCGCCGAGCTCGGCCGGCTGGACGGGGTCCTCCGGATGGACCTGCCCCGGCTCACCCTGCCGGAGGTGGCGGCCCAGATGGCCGGCATCCTCGGCACCGCACCCGAGCTCGCCCAGGTGAACAGGGTTTTCCAGCGCAGCGAGGGCATCCCGCTCTTCGTCGAGGCGCTGATGGAGTGCGGCGGCGACTGCACCTTCCCCGACTCCCTGCACGACCTGATCATCGGCTCCGTCGAGCGGCTCCCCGAGGAGACCCAGCGGGTGCTGCGCATCGCCGCGGCCGGCGGCATCCGGGTGGGCCACGCCCTGCTCGCCGCGGTCAGCGGCCTGTCCGACGTCGACCTCGACGACGCGCTGCGCACCGCGATCGCGGCCAACGTGCTGCAGGTCACCGACGGCCACGCCTATGTCTTCCGGCACGCGCTGATCCGCGAGGCCGTGCACGACGAGCTCCTGCCGGGTGAGCACGTACGGCTGCACGCCCGCTTCGCCGAGGAGATCGGCAACGACCGCGCGCTCGTCCCGCCCGGCCGGGCCGCCATCGAGATCGCCCACCACTGGCACTCCGCCAGAAACGACCTCTGGGCCCTCATCTCCGCCTGGGAGGCCGCGGGCAAGGCCGCGAAGACCTTCGCCTACAAGGAGATGATGCAGCTGCTTGAGCGGGTGCTCACGCTGTGGAGCAAGGTCCCCGACGCCGCCGAACGCATCGGTGTCGACCACACCACGGTCCTGGAGCGCGCCTCGGAGGCCGCGAGCGCGTGCGGGGAGGTCGACAGGGGCAGCAAGTTCGTCAAGGCCGCACTGGACGAGCTCGACGAGCGGACCGAGCCCGCGCGGGTGGCGGACCTGCTGGTACGAAGGTCGCAGTTCAAGAAGGCCAAACGGAAGCCGGGGGTGCTCGACGATCTCCGCTACGCCGAGCGGCTGGTCCCCGAACCGGGGCTGGACCGCGCCGAGGTGCTGTCCAAGCTGGGGTCGTACCTGATGTTCAGCGGCGAACTGGACGAGGGGACGGCGCTCACCGAGGAGGCGCTGCGGATCGTGCGCGAGTACGGCGAGGAGCCCCTGGAGGCCGAGCTGCTGCTCAACCTCGCGCTGGGCGACTCGATCGCGGGACGCATCGACGCCATGGCCCGGCTCAACGCGAGAGCGCAGGCGATCGGCGAGCGCGTCGGCTCCGGCGGCAGCGTGCTGCGCGCCCTCGCCAACAACGTGGACGCGCTGAACAACATGGGCCGCTCCGCCGAGGCGATCGAGCTGGCGCTCGAAGGGGAGCGACTGGCCAGGAAGTACGGCCTCTACCGGGTCCAGGGCACCTTCATCGCCAACAACCGGGCCGAGGCGCTGGACGCGCTGGGCAGGTTCGAGGAGGCGGCCCAGCTGGCCGAGCAGGCCCTGGGCATGGACCCCATCCTGCGTACCCGCCACCACCTGCGGCGGATCCGCGCCGACGTGGCGCTCGCCCGGGGCGAGACGGACGTGCTCAGGTCCGTCCTGAACGAGGTGGGCGCCTTCGACGCCGCCTCGGAGGAGTTCACCCAGGAGCTGACCACCAACTCCCGGCTCCTGATCGGCCTGCACATGCTCGACGGGGAGCCGCTGGCCGCGCTGGAGGTCGCCGAGCGGGTGGCCCGGGAGGAACGGATCATGAGCAAGCCCATGCTGGGCTGGCGGATGCTCGACCTGCTCGGAGGGGTCTGCGAGACGATCGGGGCGTTCGCCCCCGAACGGGTGGCGGCGCTGCGCGCCCGCGTCGAGGAGGCGGCGGCCGCGATGACCGTGGACAACCCCGTCTCCGAGGCCTACCGGCTCGGTGTCGCCCGCGACCACGACGCCGCGGCCGCGGCCTGGGAACGACTGGACCGTCCCCTCCCGCAGGCGAGGTCACTGCTGCACGCCGGACGGGCGGCGGCCGGTGCAGGCGATCGCGACGGTGCCGCCGACCGGCTGCGCACCGCCCATCCGATCGCCGTGGCGATCTCCGCCCGGCCACTGGCGGGCGAGATCTCCTCGCTCGCCCGCCGGGTGGGGATCTCCCTCATCGACCGGACGGGGAGCGGGGAGCAGCTGCTGACCCCGCGCGAACTGGAGGTGCTCCGGCTGGTCGCCCAGGGACGGTCCAACCGCGAGATCGCCGCCGAGTTGTTCATCTCGGCCAAGACCGTGAGCGTCCATGTCTCCAACATCCTCGGCAAGCTGGGCGTCTCCACCCGGGGCGAGGCGGCCGCTGCCGCCCACCGCCTCGCCCTGATCGGCTGACCTCCTGCATCATGGATACCGATCGGATCGGGAAGAGGAGACAGACGTGCAGCGCGAGAATGGCATCGCCGTCGGCATGACACCCGCTCCCCCTGAGTCTTCGGGGGTGCGCGGAGCGATCGCCGCCAACCTGCGCCGCACCCGCCTAGCCCGAGGGTTCAGCGTTCGCGAGCTGGCCGAGGTGACCGGCGTGAGCAAGGCGCTCATCTCCCAGGTCGAGCGCGGCGTGGCCAACCCCACGGTCGAGGTGCTGTCGCGGCTCGCGGCCTCCCTGGAACTGACCTTCGGCGAGCTGACCCGGGTCCACCTGACCGGCCCGGAGGTGATCCGCCACGACGAGGGACTCGTCCTCCCCGCCGGGGACACGACGGTCCGCGCCTTGTTCGCGGCCCCCGACCGGCGCCGCTTCGAACTGGCCGAGGGCCACATCCCGTCGGACACCCGCAGCGCCAAGAGCTCCCACGGCCGCGGCTCGGTGGAACACGCCTACGTCGTCTCCGGCGAGGTGACCGTCGAGACCGAGGAGTGGTCGGTCACCATCGCCGCAGGCGACGCCGTGCGCTTCGCCGCCGAGTCCGACCACGTCTACACCACTGGCTCCGCCGCCTGCCGCGTCCTGACCCTGATCTCGTTCTCCGAGGACTGACGACCGTCACGGGCGGTTCTCCGCCGGAGCGCGCGAGCCGGTCAGTCCAGCCAGTCGCCGGAGCCGTCGGGGACGCTGGCCAGCAACGCCCGGGTGTAGGGATGCTCGGGCGCGTCGAGCACCCGGTCGGCGAGGCCGGTCTCCACGCACGTCCCCGACTCCAGCACGTAGAGCCGATCGGCGATCTGGCGGACCACGGCCAGATCGTGGGTGATGAACAGCATCGCCATGGACAGTCGTTCCCGCAGCTCGGCGAGGAGACCCAGCACCTGAGCCTGGACCGAGACGTCGAGCGCCGACACCGGCTCGTCGCAGATCAGCAGGCGGGGCTCGCCCGCCACCGCGCGGGCGATCGCCACCCGCTGCCGCTCACCGCCGGACAACCCTGCCGGGCGCATCCCGGCCATGTCGCGGGCCAGGCCGACCGACTCCAGGAGCCGGGCGAGGTCGTCCGGCCCGGCGGGACGGCCGTCGGCCCACAGCGCCTCCCGCAGGGTCGCCCCCACGGTCCGGGCGGGGTTGAGCGTCGAATAGGGGTCCTGGAAGATCATTTGTGAGATCCGGCGGGCCTGGCGCACGGCCGCGCGCCCCATCCGCCCGTAGTCGGAGCAATCCGCGCCGCCAAGCAGGATCGCACCCCCGTCCGGACGCTCCAGCCCGGCGACGCATCGGGCCAGCGTGGTCTTGCCCGATCCGGACTCGCCGACCACACCGACGACCTCGCCCGGAGCGACCGTCAGGCTCACGCCCGCCAGCGCCGGGTGCGGGCTCCCGGCGAACCACCGGCGCAGGTCACGCACCTCCAGTACCGGCTCGGCCGCGACCGGCGGCCTGGAGACGACCCCCGGTTCCGGCGCGGGCGGCGCAGGCAGCTCGGCTGCCCGCAGGCACGCCGACAGCTGCCCTTCGCGGACGCGCCCCGACACGCGTACGGGACGTGGCTCCGGCACTCCCGCGCGGCACTCCGGCACGGCCAGCGAGCACCGGTCGGCGAACCCGCACCGCCCTGCCGCCGCGTCGTGCGCGGGGACGGCCCCCGGCACTGAGGGGATCACCGCGAGCCGCCGGTCCGCGGGCGGCTCGGCCGCCAGCAGCGCCCTGGTGTACGGGTGGAACTGCTCATGCCGCACGGCCGCCGCACTGCCGGTCTCCATGACCCGTCCCGCGTACATCACCATGACCCGGTCACAGGTGGAGAAGGCCAGGCGCAGGTCGTGGGTGATGAGGACGAACGCCATGTCCCGTTCGCGCTGGACACGCCGGATGAGGGAGAGGACCTCGCGCTGGGTGGTGGCGTCGAGCGCGGTCGTCGGCTCGTCGGCGACCAGCACCCGCGGCCCTCCGGCCAGCGCGGCGGCCAGCCCGATCCGCTGGCGCATGCCGCCGGACAGCTGGAAGGGGTAGCGCCCCGCGACATTCGCCGGCAGACCCACCTCCGCCAGCAGCCGCGGCACCTCGACGGCCGCGTCCGCGCCCTTCGGCAACCCGTCGGCGATCTGGCGCCCGGCCCGGCGCAACGGGTTGAGCAGGGTGAACGGGTCCTGCATGAGGAGGGAGACCACGCCGCCGCGCTGCCGCCGCCGGGCACGCGGGTCGTCGTCCACCCGCTCGCCCGCGATGCGCACCTGCCCCGTGGCCTCCAGCCCCTGAGGCAGCAGGCCGAGCATCGCACGGACCGTGAGGGACTTGCCCGAACCCGACTCCCCCACGATGGCGACCGACTCTCCGGCCGCTACCTCGAACGACACCTCCGACAGGAGGGTCCGCCCGGTGGAGGGTTGCCGGACCTTGATTCCCTCGACCCGGATCGCGGGCTCGGCGGTCGCCCCGGTTCCGGTGGACTCCTTCATCTCAACGTGCCCTTCCCCGGCGATCGACGCGTTCGTAAAGCCAGTCACCGACGATGTTCAGCGCGGCGGCCGTGAGGATGATGGCGAGGCCGGGGGCGACCACTGCCCAGGGGTTGACGAGCAGTTGGGCCCGATTGTCCGCCAGGGTGCGCCCCCAGTCGGGCGAGCCCGCGGGCACCCCCAGGCCGAGGAAGGACAGCGAGGCCAGGGACACCAGGGCGTAGGCGAAGTTGAGAAACCCGTTGGCCAGCGTGACCGAGGCGATGTTGGGCCAGATCTGCCTCGTCATGATCCGCCACGCGGAGAGGTTCTTGAGCAGTGCCGCCTCGACGTAGGGGCGGTGCCGCTGTTCGAGCACGGCCCCGCGCACCACCCTCGTGTCGGTGGGGGCGAACAGCACGACGAGCACGGCGACCGCCAGGCCGTACCCTCCGCCCAGTACCCCGGCGACGACGATCGCCACCAGCAGGGCAGGCAGGGAGAACATCAGGTCCGCCCAGCGCATGGCCAGCGCGTCGGCCCAGCCGCCGAAGTATCCGGCGGGCAACCCGATGAGGTTGCCGATCAGCATCGACCCGGCGGCGACGCACAGCGCGCCGGGAACGGCCGTACGGGCTCCCGCGACGAGTAGTTCCAGCACGTCGCGGCCAAGGTCGTCGGTGCCGAGCGGATGACCTGGCGCGGGGCCGGTGATGCCGAGCACGAGGTCCTGGTCGGTCGCGCCGGGCACCAGCCAGGGCGAGAGCGCCGCGGCCACGGCCACGGCGAGCAGGACGGCCAGCGCGCCGGCCACGGCCACCTGGGGACGGCGCCGCGCGACCGCCGGAAAACGGCCTCTCACGGTGCCCCCTCAGGCGAGATACAGCGAATCACGGCAGCCTCCCACCCGACACGACAGCGTGCCCGCCCGTGGGGCTCACGATGTCCTCCCGCCGAACCGGACCCGGGGGTCGGCCACCGAGTAGCCGATGTCCACCAGCAGGTTGACTGCGACGATGAGCAGGGTGAACAGCAGCCCGAGCGCCTGGACGGCCGGGACGTCCTTGAAGGTGACCGAGTCGACGAGCAGTGATCCGAGACCGGGAAGCGCGAACGTCACCTCGACCAGCACGGTCCCGGCCAGCATGCCGGTCACGATGAGCCCGGCCGCGGTGAGGATGGGGACCAGCGAGTTGCGCAGCGCGTATCCGAGGACGGCCGCGCCGCCCAGGCCACGCGCGCGGGCGAAGACCACGTAGTCCTGGTCAAGCTCGCGGATGAGCGCCGCCCTGCTGAAGCGGACGAACATGCCCACGGCGCCGACGGCCAGCGCGACCGCGGGCAGCGTGAGGTGCCACACCTGGTCGGCCAGGCCCTCGCCCGTCCCGTACACGGGAAACCAGCCGAGCCCCGCGGCGAACACCACGAGCAACAGCAGCCCGACCGCGAAGGGCGGGGCGCTCAACCCCACCACACCGGCGGTGACGACGAGGCGATCGGCGGCCCGGCCCCGCCGCAGCGCCCCGACCACGCCCAGCGGAACCCCCACGAGCAGGGCGAGCAGCGCGCCGTACCCGACGAGCGCCAGGGTGAGCGGCAGCCGCTGGCCGATCATGTCGGCGACCGGCATCCCGGTCCTGACCGAGGTCCCGAGGTCGCCGTGGAGGACGCCGCCGAGCCAGCGCAGGTACTGCGCGGGCAGCGGCTCGTCGAGGTGGTAGCGGGCCTGGATCGCCGCGATGGTCTCCGGGGTGGCGGGGCGGGTGCCCAGCAGGGTCTGCTGGACCGAGCCGGGGGCGAGGTAGAGCAGACCGAACATGCCGACCGACAGCAACGCGACGACGACGACGGTGCCCGCGAACCTGCGCAGCAGGAAGAGAACCCGGTCACGCCCCGCCATCAGAGCACCCCGTTCCCTGTCAGCCACGCGACCACGCGCTCCGCCGCGTCCCCGCGGTGCGCTCCCTCCGTCAGCTCGTGGCCCTCCCGAGGGTAGACGACCAGCTGGGTCCGGACGCCGGCCGCAGACCAGGCACGATAGAGCTGCTCCGCCTGCCCGACGGGGGTGGTGCGATCCTCGGCGCCGTGCAGGATCAGCGTCGGTGTGGTGACCCCGGCCGCGTGGCACACCGGCGAGCGGGCGGCGAGAAACTCCCTGCCCTGGGGCGTGGCGGGGTCGGCCCCTCGGTGGTAGAGGAGGTCGAAGCCGCCACCGAGGTTGCTCGCGGTGGCGAAGCTGAGCCAGTCGCTCACCCCGGACATCACCACGGCTGCCCGGAACCGGCCGGTTCGGGTCACCGCCCACGCGCTCAGGTAGCCGCCGTAGCTGAGCCCCATGACCGCCATCCGCTCCGGGTCCGCGACTCCGGCCGCGACGAGGTGGTCCACCCCCGCGAGGACGTCGCCCAAGTCGTCCTCGCCGAATCGCCCGATGACCCGGCGCGCGTACTCCTGGCCGCGCCCGCTGCTCCCGCGCGGGTTCGGCAGCAGTACGGCCGCCCCCGCGTGCGCGAGCGCGGCGGCGAGCCCGCCGGACTCGGCCGGCGCGAAGGCAGTGGACCACAGCCAGGTCGGCCCTCCATGCACGATCACCACCAGCGGCGACGGTCCCGCCCCGGTCCCGCCGGTTCCCGTGGGGCCGACGGGACCGCTGGAAGGGGAGAGGTTCGGGGAAACGGCGGGATCGACGGTGACGGCGGGTGAGATCGGCGACCTCCGCAGCAGGAGACCTTGGACGGCGAGGCCGTCCTGGCCGGTCCAGGAGACCTCCTCCTGGTGCACGGCGAGCGGCGCCAGCGCGGCGTTGAGATCGGTGACCTGGCGCCAGTCGCCCTTGGCCACCTGGGCGACCGCCACCTCTGGGGGGCATTCGGCCGTCTCCCAGACGGCGACGGCGAGCGCACCGGTGCGATCCACCGAGAGTGACGGTTGCCCGTCGCGCCCGCCCAGGGTTCCCCAGGAGGTCCAGCGGGTCAGCGGGCGGCCGTCGGCGGTCAGGGTACCGCCGTGCGTGCCGGTACCCGACCACCCGGCGAACCACAGGGTGTCCTCATCCAACCAGCCCAGATCGGTGACGTCGTCGACGGCGGCCAGTGGCGTCGCCTCCCCGGTGACGAGGTCGACGCGGATGATCCGCCCGGAGACGATGGAGAGCCCCTCGACCACGACGGCGGTACGCCCGCCGGGCGCCAGCCGGGGGCGGCTGAGCTGCCAGGAGGTGCGCAGCAGGGTCCGGGGTTCACCGCTCTCGGGATCGACCAGGTCGAGGGCGGGCCGGTAGTACCCGGCGGGCGTCTCGTCGGCCGAGGTGACGGCCAGTACGACGCCGTCCCGCCAATCGGCGTCCCACACGGTCAGGCCGCGCAGCGGCACCGGCCGCAGCTCCCCGTCGCCCACCCGTGCCCACGCGAGCCGCCTGCGCCTGTCGCCCGGCGTGCGGACGAAGGGATCGGTCTCGTCACGGACCCGGAGGCCGAGGTGGCTGCCGTCACGCTCGCTGCCGGGGTCGGCGAACCGCACGAGCACGGTACCGTCACCACCGGGGACGAGGTCCTCGATCTCCCCTCCCACCCGGACCCGCCAGGCGGGGACCGGATCGCCAGGGGAACGGACCTCGACGTGGTCGAGGTCAGGGCCGTCACCGGCGGCGAGCAGCAGCCTCCCGTCCGGCAGCCACCGCGTCAACGCGTGCCATTCCGTCCCCGTGCCCGCCACGGGAACGGGCACCGGGACCGGTCCTCGGCTCCCGCTCTCGGCTCCGGACAGGTCGAGTACGTGTGCGACGGGACGGCCGTCCGGGCGCGGAAGAACGCAGGCGACGCGGGCCCCCTCCGGATCCAGCACCACGGCTTCGGGCACGCGCAGACCGGCGAGTGCGGCGTACGCCTCCAGCGCCGCGGTCATGAGCGGGTGGTGATCTCGGTGGCCCAGGGACCAACGAAGAAGTAGGGCCCGAACTCGCCGGTCCCCACGCCGGGGCCGAACGCCGTCGCCGCCTCTCCCCACCAGAGCGGCTGGTACGGGACGTCACCCGCGGCCTTGACCAGCGCCTCCCCGAGAAGCCTGCCGCGTGCCGTGTCGTCGGTTCCGGTCTTCGCCTCGTCGAGCAGCCCGGTCACCTCGGCATTGGCATACTCGGCGATGTTCGTGCCGTTCACACCGGTGGCGGCGCCGTTCAGGAGCTGCTGGATGTACTCCGCGGGGTCGCCCGTGGTGGCGAAGTACCATCCCAGGTAGACGCCGGAGGCGTGCTTGCCGAGCTCGGCGATCCACTGCTCCAGCGGGACCTCCTTGACCTCAAGGGTGATGCCGATGCCCTTGAGGTTCTCGGCGAGGGTCAGTGCGGCCCTGCCGAGTTGCGGCCCGCTGTTCGGGTAGGTCAGCACGTCGGCGAAGCCGCCGGGCACCGAGGAGGCGGCCAGTTCGGCACGTGCCTTGGCCAGGTCGAACCCGTACTGCGGAATGCTCGCGTACAGGTTCTCCACCTCCGCCTCACCGAGCACACCGCCCCACTGGGCGGGGTCGGTGAGCGTGGTGGCCACCCTGCCGTGACCGCGCAGCACGCTGCGGAGGATTCCCTCCCTGTCGACGGCGTGGGCGACCGCCCTGCGGACGTGGACGTCGTCCCACGGCTTCTTGGCGGTGTTGAAGGCGAGCGTGACGAGGGAGCGATCACTCGCCGCCTTCACCTCGACACCGGGCAGCCCCTTCCACTGGTCGATCTGCTCGGCGGGCACGTTCAGCGCCACGTCGACGGACCCGCCGCGCATGGCGAGGAGCCTGGTCGACTCCTCGGGAACGAAGTCGATTTCAATCCGGCGGTACGGGGCCTTGCCTCCCCACCAGGCATCGTTGCGCTCCAGCGTCACGTGCGAGTCGGGGGCGAACTCCGTCACCCGGTACGGGCCCGTGCCCAGGATCTTCGCGGTGGGAGTGCCGATGCCGTCGCCGGAGACCTCGATGAACTTCCTGCTCGTGACCATGAGGGTGCCTGGCGAGGGCGTCCAGGCGAACGAGGCGTCGGGCCGCTTCAGCGTGATCGTGACCTCGGCCGGCCCGCTCGCGTCGATCTTCTTCACGTTGGCGTACGCGTACGCGAAGGCCGAGGTGGAGCCCTTTCGCGCGTGCAGGTCGAGGCTGGCCACGACGTCGTCCGCGGTCAGCGGCGTCCCGTCGGAGAAGGTCACGCCCTGGCGGATGGCGTAGACATAGGTCGTCGCGTCCTTCCTGGTCCAGGACTCGGCGAGCGATGGCTGGAGGCTGCCGTCGCGCCCCACCCCGACGAGCGCCTCCTGGCACAGGAGCGCGACGACGTAGTTCATGATGCCCGCCTCCTTGCTCGCATCGAGCGAGCCGAGGGAGGAGGGCAGCGCGACCTTGAGGACGTCAAGGGACTTCGCCGCCCCAGCCGAGCCCCCGGCCGCCGGTTCGGGCGACCCGCAGGCCGCGGCGAGGCCGGGGACGGCGGCCAGGCCGCTCACGATGGCGATGGATCTCAGCAGGGACCGTCGGGTGAGGGCGACGTCGGGGAGCTCGGTCACGGGGACCCACTTTCGTGCGACCAGCCAGCCCGCTCAGCTGCTGTGTCTACCATTAACATCCACTTGGCGAGTGAGAATATTCACTGGTCGTCGTTCACGTCAAACCCACCTTTCGAATAGGGAATCCATGTCCTCCCTCACCGTCTACAGCGCTCCGTGGTGCGGTCACTGCCACCGGCTGAAGGCCGCGCTCACCCGCGCGGAGATCCCCTTCGTCGAGGTGAACGTTGACCGGACGCCCGGCGCGATCGAGCTCATCACCGACCTCGGCGGCGGCTCCTGGCTGATCCCCACCGTGCTCCTCCCTGACGGATCCGCGCTGGTCAATCCCAGCGTGCGGGAGATCGAAGCCCGGCTGGCCTGACCGGTCGCCGCTCCGTCGGGGAGGAGCACGGTCAGGCCAGCAGGGGTTCGAGCAGCAGGATCACGCCGAAGACGGCGAACGCGGCGGCGGCGCCGTACCTGATGATCTTCTCCGGCAGGTGCTTGCCGAGCATCCGTCCGACCAGGATGGCCAGGGCGTCGGCGGCGACCATGCCGACGGTCGAGCCGATCCAGGTGCCGAACCAGCCGTGCTGGGTGGCGAGGGTGATGGTGGCGAGCATGGTCTTGTCGCCCAGCTCGGCGAGGAAGAAGGCGACGGTCACGGCGATGATCGCCGATCGGGTGGTGCGCTGCGCCTTCTGGGCCTCCTCGTCCGTCAGCTCGTCCCCGCGCAGCGTCCACAGGGCGAAGCCGAGGAAGGCGATTCCGGCGATGATCGTAATCGCCGTGGTGGGGAGAAGGTCACCGGCCAGCCCGCCGAGACCGACACTGACCAGGTGGACCACCGCGGTGGCCAGGGTGATTCCGGCGAGGACCGGCCACGGCTTGAACCGGGTGGCGAAGGTCATGGCCATGAGCTGGCTCTTGTCGCCCAACTCCGCGACGAAGATCACAACAAGACTGATCCAGAACGCTTCCAATGGAGGGTGCCCTTCCCGCGCGTGCGGCCGGGCTGAAGGGGGGCACCCGGGGAGTTTCGGGCACGACTTCGGCCCGGCGGCATCGATGATTGCCTGCCAGGCCGAAGGTCTCGTCCGCCCCGGAGCCGTGAGAGAACGGCCGAATCCGAGGCCCGCGCGACCGGGCGCCCTGGAGCGCCAGTATGTCGATCACGCGATTGGGACTACTCCCCTTCGGGTGTTTCCATCAGACCATAGCAGCCGGGGCAGGATGCTCATTCCCGGGTCCTGCCCCGGCCCCGGAGACCGACGCCTTCGCAGGTCGCCCCGGGCAATCCGGCTCCTCAGAGCTCAGAGGCGAGTGCCGACCATCACGGGCTCGTTGACGAGGGTGACGCCGAATTTCTCGAAGACCCCGTCCCTGACCTCGCGGGCGAGATCGAGAAGCTCCTCGGTCGAGGCCGACATTTCCGGATTTGTCATTGCAAGGGTGTGCTTGGTGGAGATGCGTGCCGGGCCGCGCCGGTATCCCTTCGGGAACCCGGCGTTCTCGATCAACCATGCCGCCGGGACCTTGACCGCCCCGTCCGGCATGTCCCAGCGGGGGAACCCCGGCGCCCGCAGCTCCAGCTCGGCGGCCTGTCCGCCGGTCAGGATCGGGTTGGTGAAGAACGACCCCGCGCTGCGGGTGTCCGGGTCGGCCGCGTCCAGGACCATGCCCTTGCCCGCGCGCAGCTCCAGCACCGCCGCGCGAGCCCGCGCCAGCGGTACCCGATCGCCCAGCGCGACATCCAGCCGGACCGCCAGCTCCCGGTAGGCGATCGGACCGGACAGCGCGTCGCCGGCCAGCTCGTAGGTGACCGCGAGCACGACGTGCCGCCCGAGTTCCTCCTTGAACGCGCTGTGCCGGTAGGCGAACCCGCACTCCCGCGCGGTCAGGTCCCGCACCTCGCCGCTCCGGCGGTCGTAGACCCGGACAGCGATGATCGTCTGGGAGACGTCCTGCCCGTAGGCGCCGACGTTCTGGATCGGTGTGGACCCGACCAACCCGGGGATGCCGGACAGGCACTCCACTCCCGAGCGGCCCTCCGCCCCCATGCGCTCGACCAGTGAGTCCCAGTCCTCGCCCGCCTGCGCGGTGACCCGGTCCCCGTCGATCTCGACGCCCTGGGAGGCGACACGCACGACCAGGCCGTCGAACCCCTCGTCGGAGACGACCAGGTTGCTGCCGCCGCCGAGCACGAGCACCGGCTCGCCCGCCCGGTCGGCCTCGGCCACCAGCTCGACGATCTCCTCGGCCGACCCGGCCTCCACGAACGCCCTGGCCGCTCCGCCCAGCCCAAGCGTCGTGTACGGCGCCAGCCGTACCCCTGCCACCCGCTCCGTCATACGCTTCCCCACACCCGGCAGAAATCCGCGACCAGCCTACGGGGAGCGCAGCAGCCTCAGCACCCGGTCGTAGGTCCGCCGCGACTCCCTGTCGCGATATTCGGGGTCGACGTCGTCCTGACCGCGGTGCCGCTCCTGATGGACCGGAAGGTCCTTGCCCAGGCCGACCAGGATGCCGGGGAGCCCGAGCGAGAACTCCAGGTCGGCGTTGCGGTAGTAACGGGCCTCGGTGGGGAAGCCGCCCGCGGCGAGCACCGTGTCGCGCCTGACCGCGATCAGGTGGCCGAGCAGTGCCCGGACCTCGCCCGGCTCGGCCTCCAGCCACTCCTGACCGTCCTCGCGAGGGTTCACGCCCTTCCAGCCCGCCGCGGTGATGTCGTCGTCCAGCGCCTTGACCAGCGGGGTGATGGCGTCGCCTTCCAGGATCATCGAGGTGTCCATGACGACGTGCACGTCAGAGGTGTCGAGACGGAGTAGCTTGTCACGGCTCTCCCCCCACCCGGCGGAGCCGCCCCTCCAGTGCGGGAGCTCGGCCACATGCCACGCCTCCACCCGATGGGGGAACTCCCGCACCAGCTCCTGCAGGACGGCTCCGGCTCCGTCCAGGTTCCCCAGGTCGAGGGCGAGGATCCTGGCCTCCGTACGGGCGACCAGGGCGCGTACGCACTCGCGCAGCTCTTCTGGCCGGCCGTCGACCAGCAGCGCGACGGTCACCGTCGAGTGCGCGGCCCTCGGCTCCTCGACCTCGGCGGGGGCGACGATGGTCTCGTCGAGCCGGGAGACCGACAGGCTGGCGTCCCAGAGCAACTGGGAGGAGACCATCCACTCGGGATGACCGTGGAGATCGTCCGACCGGCCGACCAGCTCGGAGCCCTCGGGCCTCGGCCGGGGTGCCGCCTCGGTCTCGGCGACCCGCTCCGCGTCCAGAGCACCGAGCCGCCCGGGGTGACGCCCCGGATCCGCGGTCTCGGCGACCTGTCCAGCATCGGCGGATCCGTCCCGCCTGCGGGCTGCGTCTTCGGTGCCGGTGTCCGCGGAGGTACCCGGCCGCGCACCGGAACCGTCCCGCCCGGCCGCTGGGGAACCCTCGCGCCTCCCGGCAGCCGAGGCGTTCTCGGGCAGGGAACGGAGCGTGGGCCACGCCTCGAAGGGGGGTACGGGGATGAGCTCGAAGCCGACCGCGGTGTCCTGGACGAGCCAGCCCTCGGCTCTGATCTCGTCGCGGAGCGCGTCGGCCATGGCATGGTCGTGCTCGGCTCGCGCCCTGGCCCATCGCTCGGCCAGGTTGGTCACCTCAGGTGGTACTTCGCTCATGCTGGGGACGCTACCCACGGACCGGGAGAAGATTCGGCCCCGGCCCGCGAGCATGCCCTCGCCCGGCGACCGCTACGACAGCTGGACCACCGCGCGGGCCTTGGACAGGACCCGGGAGTCGTTGGACTTGGCGGTCAGGGCGACCACCACGCGCTTGTCCTCGAGCTTCTCCTCGATGATCCCGCTCACCGTGATGACGGCGCCCTGGTCGTCATCCGGGACGACGACCATGGAGGAGAAGCGCACCCCGTAGTCGACGACCGCGCCCGGGTCGCCCGCCCAATCGGTGACGAACCGTCCGCCCTGGGCCATGGTGAACATGCCGTGGGCGATGACGTCCGGCAGCCCGACGGTCTTGGCGAAGCGCTCGTTCCAGTGGATGGGGTTGAAGTCACCGGACGCCCCGGCGTACATCACCAGGCTGGCGCGGCGCACCGGGTAGTCGGCGGGCGGGATCTCCTGACCCGTCTCGACCTCGTCGTACTTGACAGTCGCGGCCATCTCAGCCCGCCCCTCCACGCTCGACGATGGTGTTGTAGGTCGTGCACACGGACTCGCCGTCGACGGTGCTGACCTCGCTCTTGACGGTGATCAGCTCATTGCGGCCGGCGCTGCGGATGTCGGTCACGGTGGAGACGCTGACCAGCTCGTCCCCGGCGTGGATCGGCCGCCGGTACTCGAAACGCTGCTCGCCGTGGACCACCATGGCGAAGTTCAGCCCGAGCTCGGGGTCGGCCAGGATCGACCCCCCGGCCAGGCTGAACACGATGGGAAAGGTCGGCGGGGCGATCACGTCGGGGTGCCCGGCCGCCTGGGCGGCCTCCCTGTCCCGGTAGATCGGGTTGTCGTCGCCGATCGCGGCGGCGAACTCTTTGATCTTCACGCGGCTGACCTCGTACGGCGAGGAGGGCGCGGACGCCCGCCCGACGAAGTCACGGTTCAAGGCCATCGTGCTCCTTTGCGGATACCGGTGGGTCAGGCCGACAGTAACAGAACAAGATTCCAGGGTGTGCCCTCGGGGCCACCAGGAAACCGTAGCCCGAAGCCACTACGGCCCCACCTGTCCGCCGCGGTCAACAGCCGAGCGGAAAAGCTGTGCGGATACGACAAACCGGCGCCCGCCTGAGGACGCCGGTTTTCGTGGAGTATGTGCGTGCCCATCAGACACTCATCTCCCACCGGAGCGGGAGGCTTCGCGGACTAGCGGGTCTCGCGGTGCGCCTGGTGCGCCTTGCAGTTCGGGCAGTACTTCTTCAGCTCAAGCCGATCCGGGTCGTTGCGCCGGTTCTTCCGCGTGATGTAGTTGCGGTGCTTGCACTCCTGGCAGGCCAGCGTGATCTTCGGCCTAACGTCGGTGGCAGCCACTTGGGAGTGCCTTTCTACGTTCGGGACAGTGGACAACCCACGGCAGAGCCCCTCTGTGGGAGGGGACCCCGGTGGGTAGTAGCGGAGGCCGGACTTGAACCGGCGACACAACGATTATGAGCCGTTTGCTCTGCCTGACTGAGCTACTCCGCCTTGAGGCCGATGAAATCGACCGACCTCGCAAGGATACCCGACCCGCTGAGTGCCTACGTACTTGTGCAGGTCAGGGCGATCTCTTCTGGGTTACCCCAGTATGCCCGTTCGCGCGTCGGGAACCTTGAGTGTTTTCTGGCTGACCTAAAGGTCAACCAAGCCGAAAGCCCCAACCCGAAGGTCAGGGCTTTTAGGCTGTTGAGCCCCTTTACGGAATCGAACCGTAGACCTTCTCCTTACCATGGAGACGCTCTGCCGACTGAGCTAAAGGGGCCTGTCCGTGTCGCTCTCGCTTGCGGACAGGTGTAACCATACACGGCTCCGGAGCGGGATGCGAAATCAATCGAGGACCGTCCGGATCACCACACGCCCTCCCCCGAGGATCCCCGCGAACCGCCGCCGGCGCCCCGGATCCGGCCTCCGCCCGGGAGCCCCCGGCGGCCACCCCGACGGGCACCGAGCGGCGGAAAGGGCGCCTCCCCACGCCGAGGGGACTCGTCCTACCAAGTAGCCGCCAAGTAGCTCATAAGAGGGCTGCCGCACCGTGGTCGGGTAAGCGACCGCACCGCTCAAGGAGCCCTCCGAAATGACCCCGGAACTACTGGGATTCCAGATCACCCACCGCGCCATGCGCGCTGACGCCCGCCGCCTCGCCGACCTCGCGACCCAGCTGACCGAGGGACGGCAGGTAGCCGATCCGGCCCGCGCCCGCGCCATCGCCGAATTCATCACGACCATGAACCACGGCATCCACCATCACCACACGATGGAGGACGAGGTGCTCTGGCCCGTCCTCGAACGGTCCGCCGGAGTCGAGGTGGACCTGCGCGACCTCAGTGACGACCACGCCGACCTCGACCCGCTGCTGACCGAGATCAACGGCCAGGCCGCCGCGTTCGCCTCGACCGGCGACGCCTCCGCACTCGCCAAGTCCCTCACCCGGCTGGCCGACATGCTCGACGAGCACATCACCGAAGAGGAGCGGCTGCTCTTCCCGATCATCAAGAAGTACGTGTCCGTCGCCGACTGGGAGACGGTCGAGACGGCGGTACGCAAGGGCGGGAACATCAAGATCGATCTGCCGAGGATCGAGCAGTACGCCAGGCCCGACGAGCTGGCCCGGCTGCGCAAGCTCGCCGGTCCCATGCTGACGTTGATGCTCTCCCTGTTCCGGCGCGGCCACCGGCGCCGTCAGCGACTCGTCTTCGGCCCTCTCGCCGGCCTCTGATCCGGGCCGCACTACATGCCGTCCCGGAGCGCCTGCCCGCGCGGCATGAGCCGGATCATGCCCGCAGATCCGTGTGTGATCCGGCGGCCGGGCCCGGTGTGCCCGCTTCCGCCCCGAGCGGGCCGTCTACGCCTGGTTCGAGCCTCCCGCCGAACTCTGGCCCCCACTCCCCGCGAGTGCCTCCGCCGCCCTACGCGCCCAGTGCGGCGAGCCGACCCGCTCGGCGACCCGCACCGCCTGCTTGTAGTGGGTACTCGCGTCGTGTCCGAGGAAGGCCGCCAGGTTGCCCAGGATCAGGGCGACCGGCCCCAGCGTGATCGACCCGGAGTGCATCCCGGCCAGCTCGCCGTCCCAGGGCAGCAGCGTCCGGTAGCAGCCTTCGGCCACCGCCCGGTCGCCCAGCGCGATCGCGCTCTCCCCGCGCAGTCCCTGCCAGAGGAGCCAGTAGTAGTCCCGGTTGGGCTCCTGGTCGGGCCTCCAGTAGGCGCGTGCCTCGTCCACCCTGCCCTCGGCGACCAGCGCCCGGACGACGATGTCCGCCAGCCCCTCGGGAACGAAGGAGTACAGCGTCAGCAGCTCCGCCATGTCCTGCGGCACGCCACCCGCCAGCCGGGCCACGAACCGGCCGATGGCGCCGATGATGTGGGCGACGGCCCCGCCCGCGGCCATCATCCGCTCGCCGATCGCCAGGTAGGACCGTTCCGCGCCCTCGAAGTCGCCCTTGACCAGCATGACCAGTGTGTCGATCATGGACAACACGTTCAGCGCCAGTCCGAGCTGGCCGGTGGTGGAGTGCTCCAGGGCGCGGTCCGCGTGCCGCCTGGCCGCGGCCAGGTCGCAGCGGCCCAGGCTGACCATGGACAGGGCGTGGTGCCCCTGCATGGCGTACCCGGGCAGCCCGTCGCGGTCGCCCAGCCTGACCAGCTCCCGGCCCAGCACCTCCAGCTCGTCACGGCGGTCCGGGATCAGCAGCACGAAGTAGCGGGCGTTCAGGGCCAGGCGGACGAGGTCGCTGCGGCCCAGCCGCCGGGCGATCACGACCGCCTCGGCGCTGTAGGCCAGACAGCGCTCGTCGTCGTGCCCCTCCAGCTCGAAGACGAGCGTGGCCAGCAGCCGACAGCGGGTCTCGTCGTCGGCGCCGTCCAGCGCCTGCACCAGCTCGTCGACGAGCGGCTGGTCCACCTGCCTGTTGGGCTGGATCGACCAGGTCACCGGGGCGTCGTAGGCGGTCAGCGCCCGGTTCAGGCCGTCGCCCAGCCGCCGCGCGAGGGCGATGGCCCGCTCCCGGTTCTCCCTGGCGGCCAGCACGTTGCCCTCGTGCGCCTGGACCTGCACCAGCGAGCAGAGCAGGTCGAGCCGGAGCGCGTCGTCCTCGGCGAGGTCCAGCGCCCCCCGGTAGAACGTCCCGGCCTCCCGGTAGGAGTGCATGCCGCGCGCCTGCTCGGCCGCCGCCCTGGCGTAGGAGACCGCCCGCCCCGCCGAGGCCGCGGTGGCCGCGGCGAGCGCGTGGTGACCCAGCGCGGTGACCTCTCCCGGCCGGACCCGTTCCAGTGCGCCGACGACCCTGCCGTGCAGGCGCATGCGGCGCAGTCCCGGCGTGTCCTCGTACAGCGTCTCCCTGACCAGCACGTGGGCGAAGCGCACCCGGCCCGGCGCGGGCTCGGTCAGCAGCCCGGTCAGCACGCCCGCCTCCAGCCCTTCGAGCACGGTGTCCTCATCGGAGCCGTCCAGGGCGAGTAGCACGTCGACGTCGATGTCCCGCCCGATGATGGCCGCGTCCCGCAGGGTTCTCTGCGCCACCGCGGGCAGCCTGGCGATCCTGCGCCTGATCAGGTCGCGCACGCCCGGCGGCAGCGCGCGGGCGGCCGAGGTGCCGTCCGTGGTGATCAGCCGCGCGGTCTCGCAGACGAACAGCGGGTTGCCGCCGGTGCGCTCGGCCACGGTCCGCGCGGTCACCGCGTCCACCTCCCGGCCCGAACGCTCACGCAGCAGCAGCGCCACGTCCTCGTCACCGAGCCCGTGCAGGTCGAGCCGGTGGGTGTCGCGCCCGGCCAGGGCCGCCCAGGTCGCCCCCAGGTGGTCGACGGCCTCGGTGGGCCGGTAGGTCGCGACGATCATGATGTCGGCCTCGGCGGCGCCCGTGGCGAGGTGGCGCAGGAGCTGGAGCGTCTCGCTGTCGGCCCGGTGCACGTCCTCCATGACCACCAGCAGCCGGGTGCCCTGCCCGACGATCTGGGACAGGTAGTCACCCACCGCCCGGGCCAGTAGGAACGGGCCCGCCGGCGGGGCGTCGTCGTCCAGCAGCGGCGCCAGCCGGGCGGCCAGGTCGTCCCGGGGCGGCCGGTCCGCGGCCAGGGCGCGCAGCACCTCGCTCCACGCCCAGGCGGGCGGCGCCCCGCCCTCGGTCTCCGGGCACTGCCCGGTCGCGGTCAGCCAGCCACGTGCCGCCTGCCGCCTGGCGAAGGCCGCGGCCAGCGCGCTCTTGCCCGCCCCGGGGTCTCCGCCCAGCCAGACCGTGCGCAGCCTGCCCCGGTCGGCGACCGCCTGCAGCGTCGCCATCTCCTCGGTACGGCCCACGAGGTCGGGTACGGGGGCGGTGGCCAGGTCCGGCGCGTCCAGGTCTCGCTCAGACCTGTCCTGCTCCGGCTCCCCCACGGCGACCCCATCGGCACCGGAGGCGGGCGTGGCCGGGCGGTTCAGTGAGTCGGCGTGGGCGAGGATGTCGCCCTCCAGCGCGCGCAGCGCGGGACCGGGGTCCACCCCCAGCTCGTCGGCGAGGGTCTCACGGGCCTTCCTGATCGTGGCCAGGGCATCGGCCTGCCGACCGGCCCGGTAGTAGGCCAGGGCGAGCAGCCGGACGGCGTTCTCCCTGAGCGGATGGGCTCGGACGTGCTGCTCAAGCTCGATCTCGGCGTTGCGGCCGAGCACCAGCAGCGCCTCCGCCCGGTGCTCCACGGCGACCAGCCGCAACTCGTCCAGCCGTACGGCCTCGGGCTCCGCCCATTCGTCGTCGGCGAACTCCGCGTAGGCGGGCCCCTGCCAGAGCGCGAGTGCCCGGTCCACCGCCTCCAGTGCCCGCGCCCCGTCTCCCGCGGCGAGCGCGGCCCCGGCGGCGTCGACCAGGCGGGGGAACAGCCAGGCGTCCACCCGTTCGGGCTCCAGCCGAAGGCGGTAACCGGGTGCGGCACTGACCAGCACCGTGGCGGGCGTGCGCGGCAGCCGTCCGGGTTCGAGCACCCGCCGCAGGTTGGACACGTAGACCTGGAGGGCGGCCAGCGCCTTGGGCGGGGGTTGCCCGCGCCACAGGTCATCGATGAAACGATCGGTGGAGACCACGTGCCCACCCGCCGCGACGAGCCTGGCCACCACGGCCCGCTGCCGGGAGGTACCGAGGTCGACCGGATGGCCGTTGATCTCCGCCTGAAGCGGACCAAGAACTCGCAACATAGCAAAAGGCAGGATAAGCGCCCTCGGACTGCGTTTGGCGAACATTAGGAGCAGAATGCTGCAAGACCGTCGCAAGGAAACGATCCGGGCGCTCGACGAGAGCGACCGGCCGCACCTGTACTGGCACGGGGTGGACGGCGACGGCCACGTATGGCTGTTCGAGACCGTCATCGACAGCGGCGGGGAGTACTGGCCCGTGCGCCACGCCGAGCTGGGCTCGGACGGCGTGGCCCGCACGTACTCGTGGAACCATATCGAGGACGAGCACGGCTTCCTGGCCGAGGGCCCGATCTATCCCGGCGACTTCGGCCTGAACTCCTTGACCTCCGAGGAGTTCGAAACCCTGTGGGCCGCGCTCAGCGGGCGATGAGATCTTCCCCTGGAGGGCTCCTCCCGCCGCCCGGGCAGGGCCCTCGGGGTGGCCGGAGCTGTCGGGTGAGCTCAAATCCGGACATTTACCGACTACACGCGAAGCTAACGGCCAAAAAGCGCATACAACATCTCTTTCTATTGATTTTCGAATGTTTTCGATCACTACTCGGTAGTAGTTCCGGCCCCGCCGTAAGTCCGGCACATTGAGATGACAAAGCGGGTTATTTCGCATATGGGCATGGGGGTAGGTTGCTCGCATGAGCGGAACGCCCGGCCTGAGAATGGCAGCCTCGGACATGACCGCGCTGAGCCTGTGGACCGCCGACGCGGTGGTGCTGTTCGACTGGCTCATCAACGTGGACCTTGACCAGATCCCCGTCCAGCACCTGGCACAGAAGCAGGCCCTGATGGACCTCCTCCAGCAGCTCGACCTGAGCGTCCCCGGCTACACCCACGCCGACATCGAGCAGGCACACCGGCTGCTGACCCGCGAGATGGGCCTGTAGTCCCGCCCGCTCCCCACCTCCGGCCACCGCGACGAGCGGGACCGGGACCCCGCCTGCGGCGCTGGACACCCACCCCGTAGCGGCTCGCCGGGGTGTGCCGCGTGAACTCCGGCAGATTTTTCCGCACGGATGTCCGGCAGAATGTCGAGAACGGCTGGGTCTGCTTCTACCTGTGGGTGAGAGCACCGAGAACGGCGCTCGAACGTGAGGAGCGAAGACGTGAAGTACATGATGTTGATGCAGTTCAGCGGGCAGCTGAAAGACGAGGTCCCGCCGATGCACACCTGGCCCGTCGAGGACGTCCGGGCCCACATCGAGTTCATGCACGACACGAACAGGAAGCTCACCGAGGCCGGGGAGTTCGTGGACGCGCAGGGACTGGCGGCCCCGGACCAGGCCAGGATCGTCCGGGCCGGCGAGGGCGGCGCCGCCGTCGTCACGGACGGCCCGTTCCCCGAGACGAAGGAGTTCCTGATCGGCTACTGGATCATCGACTGCGACAGCCCCGAGCGCGCCGTCGATCTCGCCGCGTACGTCTCGGCCGCGCCCGGCCCCGGCGGCAAGCCGCTGAACATGCCGATCGAGGTGCGCGAGGTGATGTCGGCAGCCCCGCCCGAGGAGCTGTGACCGCTGGACAGCCCGGCCATCGACGACCTGCTGCGCCAGCTGGTGCCGCAGGTCGTCGGCGTGCTCACCCGCCGCTTCGGAGACTTCGCCGCCGCCGAGGACGCGGTCCAGGAGGCGCTGCTCGACGCCATCGCCCAGTGGCCGGCGGAGGGCGTACCCGCCAACCCGCGAGGATGGCTCATCCAGGTCGCGTACCGCCGGATGACCGAGCAGGTGCGCAACGAGCAGGCCCGCCGCCGCCGGGAGGAGCTGGTGGCCTCGCAGGCGCCCTCCGAGCCGCGTACCGCCCCGCCGGCGGACGACGCGCGCGCGAGGGACCGGGACGACACGCTGACCACGCTGTTCCTCTGCTGTCACCCCGCACTGACCCCGGCCTCGGCGATCGCCCTCACCTTGCGGTCCGTGGGCGGCCTGACCACCGCCGAGATCGCCAGGGCCTTCCTGGTGCCCGAGGCGACCATGGCGCAGCGGATCAGCCGGGCCAAGCAGCGCATCAAGGCATCCGGCATCCCCTTCGGCATGCCCGCTCCCCAGGAACGGGCGCGGCGACTCGGTTCGGTGCTGCATGTGCTGTACCTCATCTTCAACGAGGGCTACGCCAGCAGCGCCGGTCCCGACCTGCAGCGCGTGGAGCTGTCCCGCGAGGCGATCAGGCTGACCAGGACGGCTCACGACCTGCTCCCCGACGACCGCGAGGTGGCCGGGCTGCTCGCGCTGATGCTGCTCACCGACGCCCGGCGCCCGGCGCGGACCGGCGCGGACGGCACCCCGATCCCGCTGGCGGAGCAGGACCGGAGCCTGTGGGACGGCAAGGCGGTCGCCGAGGGGATCGCGCTCATCACCGACACCCTGGCCAGGGGTGCGGTCGGCCCCTACCAGCTCCAGGCGGCGATAGCCGCGGTCCACGACGAGGCGCCGACGGCCGAGGAGACCGACTGGCCACAGATCCTGGCCCTGTACGGCCTGCTGGAACGCATGTCCGACAACCCGATGGTCTCGCTCAACCGCACCGTCGCCGCCGCCATGGCGCACGGCCCCGCGACCGGCCTGGAGATGCTCGGCGAACTCGAAGACCGCCTGTCGGGACACCACCGCTTCCACACCGCCCGGGCCCACCTGCTGGAGATGGCCGGTGACCTGCGGGCGGCCGTCGACGACTACCGCGCGGCGGCGAGCCGCACGACGAGCGCCCCGGAGCGCGACTACCTCACCACCCGCGCCGCCCGGCTCAGCGCCGCGGACCACCCGGACCGGCGGGCCTGAGCCACGGTGACTCCTCCGCCCCCGAGGGGAGCGGCTTCTCGCCTCCCTCGGCCGAGGTGGACGACGGCCAGGCCCTGACCGTTTCAAACAAGCGATTCACCTGCCGGGTAAGCTCGATAGTCCCCGCACTGAACATGATGGAGCCATGTCCCCGCGCACGCCACGCCCGCGACCGGTCCGCGCCACTCCGGCGACCTGCCCCTGCGGGCTGCCCTCGGCCTACGACGACTGCTGCGGCCGGCTGCACCGCGGGGAGACCAAGGCGAGCACCGCCGAGCAGCTGATGCGCTCCCGCTTCAGCGCGTTCGCCGTTCACGACGAGGCGTACCTGCTCCGCAGCTGGCACCCCACGACCAGGCCGCCCGGCATCGACTTCGACCCCGGGCTGCGCTGGGTGCGCCTGGACATCCTCGGCGGCACCGAGGGCGGCCCGTTCTCCACCGCGGGCACCGTCGAGTTCCGCGCCCACTACACCGAACGCGGCCGTCCGGGCGAACTCCGGGAGAACAGCCGTTTCGTACGCCACGACTACGCCTGGGTCTACCTCGACGGCAACGTCGGTAAATAACCAGACATCATCAAGATCCCGAGTTATCCGAAAAAACCACGGTAAATCCGTATGATCACTTCATGCGATCGGGACACAGCGCGGCATTGGCGATGCTCGGGTACGTGCTGGGCGCCCTCGCCGCGACCGTACTGGGCCAGTGGGCGTACCAGAACCACCAGGAGCTGCTCGGCGAGACCACGATCATGTCCGCCCTGCTGTGCCGGCTGGCGTTTCTCTTCGAGCTTGTCCGCCTCGCTTTCCGAGGAGTGCGCCGCCTCGCCCGCACCTCCGCGCGCGCCCATGCCTCCGCACGACTTTCGCCGACGCCGAAATCATAAGAAACCCGCTCATCCCAACCGGCAAGGAGCTCGGCATCCCGAGGGAGGATTACCGCTTTTCATCCACTTATCTTCAACAAAACGGCAGGGGCTCCACATAGCCCGTTCCCGCGACCTGTGCGCGGATCAGGCCCGTATTCGCCGCGGTGGGCTACATCCACACCAGCGCGGAGACGATTATGAGGACAGCGAGAAGAATGAGGACGACGCCCAGGCCGAACAGGGATCCGGATCCTCCGGACTTTTCCCGGACGGGGCTGCCGAGGTCGACCACGACGGTTTCAGCGATCACGTCATGCAGGCATCGGCGCTTCGAACCGAAGAACGCACACAGCGGATCGACCAGGCTGATCAGCACTCCGAGGTAAGGCACCAATGTCAGGACGGGGTAGACAAGAACCCGCATTCCCGCCTGACGGAAGCCGGGCGTCTCTCCGGTCACGCCGGACACCACCTTCAGACGCCAGAGCCGCTTGCCGAGCGTCTGCCCCCACAGCGCGTGCTGCAGCCAGAAGTAGACCGCGAGAAGGACCGTGACCGAAACGTCGATCGGCCAATAGGGGTTTCCCACATAGGGGTTGAGATAACCAACGAGAGCCGATTCATCGGACACCTCGTAATCAGTGCCAAGCAGCGCGCGGACCGATAATACCACTGCGGCAAAAATCAAACCGTCTATGATCGCGGCCACCAGACGGTGACGTCTCGCGGCGAGAGTCCACGTTGTCGGAGCATGGGGGGTGGTTGTCATGCCGATCAGTGTGTCGCACGACCCACCGGTCCTCAAACGGTGACCTGGACGACCCGCGAAGCACTTTCCGGCATGGCATCATTCTGTAGGTTCAGCAGTTCCTTCGTGCTGGCATATTGTGGCGCCACCAAACCCATGGCCGGTGATCGATGACCACGAACAGGAACCGTCCGATCCGCCGCGCACACGGCCCCGAACAGCGCGGCTGGAAAGCGAGACTAAAGCTCGCGGATATGGGTGGCGGCAGCGTTTCGGACAGCGATACCGAGATCTTTCACATCTTCGGTGCCACCCGTGACTGCGACTGCCGCTGGCGGATCCTCGTGGACTGGAGCAGTCAAGGCAGGAAGGGAACCGCGACCATCGACGACAATGGCCGGCCTTTCCGTACCGTGGGCATCAAAAACCTGCCTGGCTACGAGGTGGCGGACTGGCCGTCCGGCACCTACCGGTGGAAGCGCCGCCCTCCCGCTCCGAACCCCATCCCACTGCGCTGACGACCCGGCCCGCGTACCTGGAAACGTCACGCCTGCCGCGCGGCGTCCGGCTTCGTACGTGGTGGACAGGCACCGCGTCGATCTGTCACCATTCCGGACATGATCGTAAGAAAGGACGACGCCACCCTCATCCGGTGAGCGTTCTCGTGCAGCGGGAAGCTGCCGACATTCGTGAAGAATGGCTGGGCCGGGCGTTGTCGACGCTGCCCGCCGACCGTCCGGCCGCAGAGGCCGCCATCTCCGAGCTGTACCGCCTGATCGGGCTCGCCCCACCACGTTTTCACTGGGTCCCCTCACCGGTCACGGCCTTGACAACCGTCCCGCCGGGCGTGCGTCCACGGCCTTCGGAAACCGTCGACCGCATCTCCGCATGGCCGCTGCCGTCCCGGTTCTCCTCGCTGATGAGACAGCTGTGCACAGCACTCGACGCCCAGGTCGGATGGGGCCGTCAGTCGATGGACCAGCTGATCCGCCAGAAGGTTCGCAGCCCGCTCACCCGATCCACCGACGGTTCACTCCGCATGCCGCTGCTGGCGGCGCACGACTCGCGACACCGCTTTCGGGACACCTGGTACGACACACAGTGCGTCTCCTGGATCGCCCACTACGACGCTCTCCGCCGGGCGGCCGGCGTGCCCTTCACTCCCGAGCAGAACCGGCGGCTCGACCTGTGGGCGGCGGTGGCCCGGTCAGGTGGCTGGTGGTGGCCTCGTGAAGGTGCGTGCGTCATCTCCGAGCGCCCCGTCACCATGCGCACGGAGGTGTGCGGCGACGACGGCGAGGTACGGCTGCACAGCGCGGACGGCCCCGCGGTGCGGTACGCCGACGGGTGGGACGTGCACGCCTGGCACGGGACACGGGTGCCCTCCTGGGTGATCACCGATCCGAGCGTCCAGCGGATCGCGCGGGAGGCCAACGTCGAGGTCAGGCGGTGCGCGATCGAGCGCATCGGCTGGGCGTCCTACATCGACCGGGCCGGGCTGCGGCTGGTCGCCTCCGCACCGGACCCCGGCAATCCCGGTTCGGAACTACGGCTCTACGACATGCGCAGGGAGACCAGGGTGCTCCTCGCGGTCAACGGGTCCGTCGAACGCGACGGACGCCGCCGCCGGTACGGGCTGACCGTGCCGGGTTTCCTCGACGATCCGATCGCCGCCGCCGGCTGGACCTACGGGCTCTCCGCCAAGCAGTACTCCCTTCTTCTCCGCCGAACCTGAGGTGACCTCCATGACCGTGACTCTCGCTTCGCTCTCCCGGCAGACCGGACTCGCCGTGCTCGACCACCTTGAGCGGTCGGCGAGCATCCCCGTCGTCCACGGGCTCCAGGCCCAGGGCGACCTCATCGTCATCCCGCTCCCCGTCATCGCCTCCTCCGTGCGGGTCTGGCCCGACTCCCGCTGGACGGACGTGCCCGCCGAGGGGGTCGAACTGCTCCGCGGCGCGGCCGGGGGCAACCCGCACACCCTCGTCGCCGACCCGGGCACCTGCCGGTGGACGACCCACGTGCTGGACTCCGACCAGCTGGCGATCGGCGTCTTCGAGACCTCGGCCGTCGCCTACCTGCTCCACCCCGAGCACGGCGCCACCGGCTGCCCACCGGGCAGCTACGTCATCCGGCGGCAACGCGAGCACGAGGGACAGCGAGCCCGCCTCGTCGCGGACTGAACAACGCAGGTCGAAGGCACGGCGGCCCAGGCCGGGGAAGGAATGGGGCCGCCGTGCCCGCCCCCTCGCTGCTACGGTGGCTCCTCTTCTCCATGACTCAGGAGCCGTCTTGCGAAAAACGATCTGGTTCCTCTCGTTGATGCTGCTGCTGTCCGCATGCGGTTATAACGGCATGTCGCCGGGAGAGTTCCAGGATCGCGCCCGTGAGGTGGCGGAGCGCTGGCATGGCTCCGAGGAGGACCGCGCATGGCGGACAGGCTTCGTCCCACTGGACGATCTCGATATCCAGCCGCGAGAACGGATTCCTGACTGGGTGCCCCTGAGCGTGCACAACGGCGCGTGGTCCCTTGACGTCGATCTGCCCGCGGACACCCCGCCCAGCAGGCGAATGAGCTGGCCGGACGGCTCCACCCTGACGGTTCCGCTGGTCACGGCGGCGACGGCGTACGCGGAGCGGAGCAAGGCCGCCGACTTCATCGACGAGGAGTGCCCGCCGGACGGCTGCACCCCTCTCCGGGTCACCGGCGCCGAGCTCGGCGAGGTGCCGCTGCGCACCAGCCGAGGGACGATTCTGGTGCCCGCCTGGCACTTCACGGTGAAGGGCGTCAAGGAAAGGTTCAGCCGGGTGGCGGTCCACCCATCGCAGATCAGCCCGCGCCCGGCCCGGAAAGAAGGTGAGTACGAGGAGGTGATGGCCTTCGACCTCACCCCGGCGAAGCCCCGAGACCTGCTTCTCCAGTACGGTCACGGCGCGTGCGACCAGATCCACGGCGCCCGCGCCTACGAGGCCGGAGATCTGGTGGTGGTCGACGTGGACGAGGAAGCCGGCGACGAATTCTGCACCGACCAGCTCCTTTCCGCCCGGATCACCGTCACGCTCGACAAACCCCTGGGCAACCGACTCCTGCTCGACTCCGGAACCGGACTGCCGGTACTGCCCGAAAAGGATGCTCGCTAAAGGAGATTGTGCCCCGGCTGATAGGAAGGGTCGATGACGCCAGGGTCCACCAGATGTCTTCGATAGCGCGCGGAAAATCCCGTTTACCTGGACTCATGCGGCAGGTAACACTGCAGCGTGGACTCCTATGGGCAAACCGATTATGAGCGAGCCGAGCGGATCGTCGACGAGTTGAGTAAGCGCATCTACACAGCGTTGCGCGACGGTGGCCTCGAAGCCGAACCCCTCATCGAGCTCGCCTGCCTGCTGGAGGACTGGGGCGCCTCCCTTCCTGTCACGCGCGAGCTCCTCGAACGCCCCACCGCCGATCTGACGGCGGCTGACCTGCCCCGGCTGGGCAAGGCTCTTCTCGACGAGACCGGCTTCCGGCCGACCTTCGCTTTTGAGCCCAGTCTGCTGGTGCCCCTGGAGCAAGAGCTGAAGATCGTGGAGCGTGACGTTCGCACCACGGGAATCACCGGGACGCTTCGGATGGTCGTCCCTGACTGGGACAGCATGGGTGGGGCCTGGGTGGAGTTCCAGGGCATCTGCCAGGGCAACGCCCTTGGGCCCGAAGCGGGACTCGCACGCATCGCCGACGCCACCCAAGAAGTGATCATGGAGATGATCTGGAGGGCCTGGCCTGTCTGCTCGACGCACGATCGGGGCCTGCGTGCCGAGGTGGAAGATGAGATCGCCGTTTGGCAATGCACGGCCGCCGGAACACATACCGTCGCACCGGTGGGCGAGCTGCCTCCCGAATGCCGTTAGCAGTCTGCTGGTCGACCTGTCTAACATCTCATCCAGTCCCCTAGAAGCTGGGCAACATGAGCAACGTCAACGTTGAGCAGATAGCGCGACTGTTGAGGGAGCGCAACTCTGTCGACGAGAAGATCGCATCGATTACCCAGCGCCCTATGACCTCCGGCCATCTGGGCGAGTGGATCGCGGCGCAGGTCTTCGGAATCGAGTTGGAGCCGTCCGCCGTGACCGCCGCAGTCGACGGCCGGTTCTCGTCTGGTCCATTGCGCGGGCAGACGGTCAATGTGAAGTGGTACCTCAAGCGCGAGGGCCTTCTCGACGTAACCGAGGGGCCGGCCTTGGACTTCTATCTAGTGCTGACGGGACCCGCGTCGAGAGCGTCTTCGTCACGAGGCAGCACTCGCCCCTGGTGTATCGAGTCGGTGTACCTGTTCGATGCCAAACGGTTAATCACCGAACTGCGTACGCGTGGAGTCAGAATCGGAACCGCGTCCAGCGTTCGAGCCCAGCAGTGGGCAGCAGCCGAGATCTACCCGCGTGCCGGCAACCCGGCACTTCCGGTACGCCCAGAACAAGCGGAGTTGCTGCGGCTCTTCGCCCCCTGGAAGCCCAGGTCAGAGATTCGTCCCTGCCTGGGCTTCTCGTCGTCCGTACCGCCTACCCGCCCGCCATGGCTCCCACGACCATGAACGGTTCGGCCCCCGTTGCGACCGGCTCGGGCAACGGGGCATCCGGCGGTTCGTGGGACAGATCCTGTTCGCAGGCGAAGAACCTCACGAATGGTCGACGCCGCTGCGTGACGTGATCACGGATCGTCCCGCGCAACATCGGATAGCGGGCCTCAAGCGCGTCGAGGACCGAGCGCTGCGTGACCTGCCCCTGAACGTCGATCCTCACCTCGCTTTCGGCACGTGCGAGGTTCCGCAGATGCGCCGGGAGCACGACACGGATCATGGGAGCGTCTGGACTTCGACCGACAACACGGCCGGAAGGTCTCGGGCGATGGGCGCCCAGCTGTCGCCGGCGTCGGCCGATGCGTACACCTGTCCACCGGTCGTACCGAAGTACACGCCGCACGAATCCAGCGAGTCGACGGCCATCGCGTCCCGCAGCACGTTGACGTAGCAGTGGCTCTGTGGCAACCCCTTCGTGAGCGGCTCCCATTCGTTTCCGCCCGTCCGGCTGCGGTACACACGGAGCTTTCCTTCGGGCGGGTAATGTTCCGAGTCGCTCTTGATCGGAACGACATAGACGGTGTCCGGCTCGTGCGCGTGGACAGCGATCGGGAATCCGAAGTCGCTGGGCAGGTCGCCGCTGATCTCGTACCACGACTCACCGGCGTCGTCACTGCGCATGACGTCCCAGTGTTTCTGCATGAAGAGCACCTCTGGACGCGACCGGTGCATCGCGATGTGGTGGACGCAGTGACCGACCTCGGCATCCGGGTCAGGAATGCCTTCGGACCGCAGGCCGCGATTCATCGGCTGCCAGCTCTTGCCGGCGTCGTCCGTTCTGAACACACCCGCAGCCGAGATCGCCACGACGATACGCCCGGGATCGTGCGGGTCTGAAATGATCGTGTGCAGACACATCCCACCGGCGCCCGGTTGCCAGGAGGGCCCTGAGCGATGGTCGCGCAGCCCAGGCAGTTCCTGCCAGCTCTGCCCGCCGTCCACCGAGCGGAACAGGGCGGCGTCTTCAACCCCGGCATAAACCGTGTCCGGATCGGTCAGCGAGGGTTCGAGGTGCCAGACTCGTGCGAACTCCCATGGATGCGGCGTGCCGTCGTACCACTGGTGCGTGCCGGGGACACTCGCGTACTGGAACTGGTTACCGACCGGTTCCCACGTGGCACCGCCGTTGTCGGAACGCTGGATCAACTGCCCGAACCAGCCACCGGACTGCGACATGTACAGCCGGGACGGATCAGCGGGAGAACCCGTGAGGTGGTAGATCTCCCAGCCCCCGAAATGAGGGCCACTGATGTCCCACCGCTCGCGCCTGCCGTCCGACGTCAGGATGAACGCGCCTTTGCGCGTGCCAACCAGTACTCGTACACCACTCATCGGCGTTCCTTTCCGACCTTGGTGCCAAGCTGTGTCGGCACTGCGGCCACGCTCCTGATCGGCTGACCGGACTCGGAGTCGACTCCATTCACGACATGCCCGCCACGGTCGTGGCTACGACGCTACGGCAGCCCTCCGACAAAATCGCCGCACGCCGCAGCGACGGACCAGCGGCGCGATGGTAAAGGTTCCCGTGTTCACTGGCCGAACGCGTTTTGCAGCCTTGGCAGCCGGATGCGGCTTGGCATCAGTAGCGGGCGCCCCGCGGTGCGGGTAGGGCGTCGAGGTCGGCCAGGTCCGCCGGGGTGAGGTCGAGGTCGGCGGCGTTCAGCGCCGAATCACCCAGCCCGGCGCCCAGGTCCCGGCGGCGTCGTGGCCGGCCGCTGCGGCGGCGAGGTGGGCGCGGAGGGTGGCCAGCGCCGGGTGGGGGTTGTCGCGGCGCCACAGGAGCGAGTGCGGGTAGACGGGCGTCGGGTCGGTCACCGGGATGCGGCGCAGGCCGTGGTCGGCGGGCCAGACCAGGCGGGTCTGCTCGCCCATGAAAGTGGCCAAGGCCGGGGTGTCGGCGATGGTGTCGAGGAGCGCGTCGGAGCCGAAGTTGGGGCCGGTCGCCTCGATGGTGAGGCCGAACTCGGCGACGAGATCGTCGTAGTAGGCGGCCCACTCGGTTCCAGGGACGATGCCGGGCATCCAGATCCGGTGCCCGGCGAGCTGAGCGACGGTCACCGACCGGGCGCCGGCCAGCGCGTGGGCGGGCCCGGTGAGGAGCTGGAGCACCTCGTCGAGCACCCAGACGGACTCGATGTCCTCGGGAAGGGGCCGGCCGGGCACGGCGACGGCACGGAAGGACGCGTCGATCGCACCGGACCGAATGGCGGCGAGGGCCGTTTCGACATCGAACAGCATCACCACGTCGAGCTCGATCTCGGGGTGCGCGCGGTGGAAGCCGCGCATCAGGCCCGATGCCGCGCTGCGCGAGGCGATCACGTCGACGCGCAGCGGACGGCTGCCGGGGCGCACGGACGCGACCGCGCGCTCGGCGACGCGCAGCAGCTCGCGCGCGTGGGGCAGGAACGCCTGCCCGTCGATGGTGAGCCGGGCCCCGCGCGCGGTGCGGGTGAACAGCCGCACGGCGAGGTCCTTCTCCAGCCCGGCGATGCGCTTGGAGACGGCCTGCTGGGTGATCGACAGATCTGCGGCGGCGTCCTGGAACTGGCCGGTGTCCACGACGGCGACGAACGTGCGCACAGCATCGAGATCCACGTCGACTGACCTTAGTGCACAACTTGCGGTTGTGTGACTTCGGTCGGACGGTTGTTTGACCTGCCTACTGGCTGCGCGTTTTGATCTCTCAAATCAGCGGATGGTTGTTTCCTGGAGATGGCGGGTGCGCGTTGGGAAGGTCGCTGGGGCGGCAGTTCAGGTGGTTCTGGGCCGCGTATGCGGTCAGCACGTTCGGCACACGGTTCGCGTTCGACGCGTTCGCCCTGATCGCGATTCTCGCCCTGGACGCAGGGCCTGCCGAGGTGTCGGTGCTGGCCGCCGCGGGGCTCGCGGTCGGGGCGGTGGTCGCGGTGCCGCTCGGGCCGTGGGTGGAGTTCCGGCGCAAACGGCCGGTGATGATCGCGATGGACCTGATCCGGTTCGCGGCGCTGATGAGCGTTCCCGCCGCCTACGTGCTCGGCCGGCTGAGCTTCGCCCAACTTCTGATCGTGGCGGTCGTTGTCGGCGCGGCCGACATCGCCTTCACCGCTGCGAGCGGAGCATGTCTGAAGGCGCTCGTCCGGTCCGAGGACCTGCTCGTCGCGAACGGGCGGTTCGAGGCCACGGCCTGGACCGCCACCGCGCTCGGGCCGCCGCTCGGTACCGCCGCGATCGGGCTGGTGGGCCCGGTGACGAGCGTGGCGGCCAACGCGGTCAGCTTCCTCCTCTCGGCCGCAGGGGTCCGCGCCATCGGCGGGCGGGAGCCACGTCCCGCGCGAACCGCCGCACCGCCCCGGCCCGGAGCCGGCGACCTGCTGGAGGGATGGCGGTACATCCTCGCCAGCCCGGCGCTGCGCCCGTTGTTCTTCAACACGGTCCTGGTCAGCGGCCTGATCATGGCAGCCTCGCCGTTGCTCGCCGTCCTCATGCTCGGTGACCTCGGGTTCGCCCCCTGGCAGTACGGCCTCGCCTTCGGCGTCCCCTGCGTCGGCGGCCTCATCGGCTCGCGACTGGCCCGCCCGCTCCTCGCCCGGTTCGGACGGCACAAGGTCATGCTCACCGCCGGGACGCTGCGCGCGTGCTGGTCACTCGGATTGGCCTTCGTCAGCCCCGGCCCCGCCGGGCTTGTCCTCGTCATCGCCGTCGAACTCGGGCTGATCACCTGCATGGGCGTGTTCAACCCGGTATTCGCCACCTACCGGCTCGAACAGCTCCCGTCGGACCGGGTCGTCCGCACGCTGTCCGCCTGGTCGATCACCAGTAAAGCCACCGTCGCGGCCATGACCGGACTGTGGGGCCTGCTGGCCGGCCTCACCAGCCCCCGCACCGCGATCGCGATCGCCGGTCTCCTCCTTCTGGCGACCTCACTCCTCCTCCCTCGGCACGACCGCACCCCCCAACACAAGAACGCCGACCGGGCGCCACGGGAAAGGCGAACACTCGCATGAGCACCACCCCCGCACACACATCGGCGGTGTCGCCCGGCCGAGCGGCCTGTCGCTCCTCGGGATGCGTGCGAGTCCGTCGTAGGCGGCTGGCAGGATCCTCGCCATGACAGACATCGATGATCTCCTCCGGCGCGTGTCCGTGAAGGCGAGTGCGACCGAGGAACGACTGCCTCCCACCGCGACGGCGGAAGAGGTGGCACAGGCGGAGAGCATCCTGGGGTTCGAGCTTCCTCCGCTGCTCGCACGGCTCTATCGCGAGGTGGCCAACGGCGGTTTCGGCCCGGACTACCGGCTCTTCCCGCTCCGGGGAGAAGGGCGTACCGCCGTGGGCGTCTATCACGAGGAACGCGCGACATCAGAGCGTGGCGAGAAGGCGCACTGGCCGGTGGATGTCCTGCCGATCCTGGACTGGGGATGCGGCATGTACGCCGCCGTGGACTGCCGGAGCCCCGAGGGCACCGTGCTGCTCTTCGAGCCGAACGGGATCGAGGACGACTGGCACGACGCGTGGTACGTCGACACCGAGAGTCTGGTCGGCTGGCTGGAGGCCTGGGTCGCGGAAACGGGTTGGTACGAGGAGGACGCCGACGAGGACAGTGAGATGCGGCGATGGGAGACGGCTCGGCAGCGGCTGTCAGAGAGCGATGTCATCGGCTACGTGGACATGGCGGGGGTGCGCCTGGATCGGTAGCCCGAAACCGAGGGGATGTTCGGTGGCGGCGGATCACACCTGCCGGGTAAGGCAGGGGCCGACGTGACAAGGGCGGCGCGGTTCAGCGGCTCACTCCCGTCGGCCTTTCCGGCGGATCTTGATATAGCGCATGTCCGTCACCGCGACGTGGAGAACCTGATACGGGTGGCCATGCGCGTCCAACGCCGCCGTCGCCTTCCGGACGGCATCGTTCTCGCCGTCATCCGGGCCCGCGGGCACCTGGCAGCGGAAGGTGAAGGCCGAAAGACTCGAGTCATGGGTGAAGGCTCCCGCCTCGGTGAAGGCGGCGCCACCCGCGGCCAGGACGGCGGCGCGACCGGCGTCGTTCAGCCCGTCGAACTTGCCGCGGATCATCACTCTGAACAAGGTTGTTCCTTTCGTACGGCATAGCTGAGAACGCGTTCGCCGAGCAGGTCCTCGAAGGCGTCCAGGAGGTCCAGCACGGCCTCGGCGATCGCGTCGGGGTCCTCTCCCGCCGTGGTGCGTCTGCCGATCTCGGCGTAGACCAGCGAGTGGAGACAACCGAGTTGCCAGGCCACCATGCGGGGCAGTGGGTCGTCCGGCGCGGTCCCGGTCTCCTCGGCGAGGACGGCGGCGAGGGCGTCGGTCATCTGCTGGGCGAGATCGCCCAGCCGGGCGGTAAGCGTGGGGGCGGCCAGCATCATCTCGAGGACGCGGCCGAACCCGTCGGTCAGCCCCAGCTTGCGGTCGCGCCGCCGCACCTCCTCACGCAGCCCGGTCAGCACCGCCCGCACGGCGGAGTCGCCGGACGGGCGCTGCCGCACGATGTCGGCGATCCGCTGCGGGGAGGCCTGGTCCGGCGGCAGGACGAGGTCCTCCTTGGCCGGGAAGTAGTTGTAGAGGGTGTTCACGGACACCTCCGCCGCGGCGGCGACCTCGGCGATCGTGACGCGCTCGAAGCCCCGCTGCACGAACAGGCCGACGGCCACATCGGAGATGCGCTGCCGCGTCTGCCGCTTCTTCCGTTCCCGCAGCCCTTCAGACATGGCCGGAAGTCTAACTCCACTCCAAATATGAAGTCGACTGCAATTTTGACATGGACTACGTTCTATCTTCGGCCCAGGAATCGCCGCAGGCTGCACGGCCTGTTTGGCTGCCACGTTTGACCTTGACACGGCGTCAAGGTCTTAACTGTGGGCATGCGGATCGGAGAACTCGCCGCACTGCTCGGGGTGTCGACCCGTATGGTGCGCTATTACCACCGCCAGGGCGTCCTGCCAGAACCGTTCCGTCGCGCCAACGGCTACCGCGAGTACGGCATGCGCGACGCCATCGCCCTGGCACGCCTACGACGTCTCGTCGAGCTTGGGCTGAGTCTGGATGAGGCGCACGACATCATCGCGGACGACCGGGCCAGGGAACTCCCCGGGATCCTGCGGGAGATCGACGCCGATCTGACCCGGCAAGAACAGGAGATTCAGGCCAAACGATCCCGGCTCGCCGAACTGCTCAGGCAAGCCGAGGTCGGGGCGCTGCGGCTGGACGACACCGCTTCGCCCGAACTGGTGGCCTTCCTGCGAGAGGTCGACGTTCCATCGTCGAGGTCAGCGGCGTGGGATCGTGACCTGCTGGTGCTGATGGACGGTATGGCGTCACCGCCTGACCGGAAGCGCTCCTCCACGATGTTCGCGATGTTGGCCGCCGACCCTGAGGCGACGACCCGCGGCCACGACTTCTACCGCCGACTCGACGAACTGGCCGAGGCCAGGCAGGACGACTCCCGGATCACGTTCCTGGCCACAGCACTCGCCGAGTACACCGTCAAACACATGCTGACCGATCTCGCACCGGGGCCGCTCACGTGGAGCGCGGAGGCGGTCGAACCCTTCCTTGACGAGATCGCCCCCGCCCAGGCCGAGGTTGTACGCCAGGCGGTCCGGCTCATCGCCGGCAGAAAGGTGCCCATGCCATGACAACCACAACGCCGACCCTGCCGTTCGACCGGCCCGATCCCATGGAAGCGCCACCGGCCTACGCGCGGCTGCGCGGCAGGGCGCCCGTCGCCCCGGTGCTCACCCCGGACGGACAACCGGCCTGGCTGGTCACCTCCTATGAGACCGTCGCGACGGTTCTGTCCGACCGCCGGTTCGGGCTGGCGCCGCCCGGCGCCGCTTTCCCGGGCAACGACACGTTGTTCCAGGACGGCGAAGCCCACACCCGGCTCCGTCGCCTGGTGTCGAAAGCCTTCACCCCCCGGAGCCTCGTCGTACTGCGTCCGCGCATCGAGCGGCTGGCCGCCGGTTATGTCTCGGCGGTCGCCGACACCGGCCCACCCGCCGACCTTGTCGCGGGACTCGCCACCCCGCTGTCGATCACGGTGATCAGCGAGCTGCTCGGCGTGGCGATCGACGAACGTGAGCGCTTTCGCGGCCTGGCCGACGCCGCGAGCGCCGCGGACTTCGTCTTCGGCACGGAAGAGGACATGACCGTGGCCACAAAGGCGTGGAACGAGCTCGGTGGTTACGCCGCCGCAATGATCGCCTCCAAACGGGAGGAACCTGGCGACGACCTGCTCAGTACCCTGATCGCGGTACGCGACACCGACGGCGAGCGGCTCGCTGACACCGAACTCGTCGCCATGATCGCCACAATCGTCTCCGCGGGCTACCTGTCGGTCCGCAATGCCATCTCCGTCGGCGCGATCCGGCTCCTGACCGAAGGACGACTGGCCTATCTGGCCGCCGCCGCCCCCGAGCAGGTCGACGCGACCGTAGAAGAAGTCCTGCGTATGCAGTCCGGACGGACCGGCGAACCCTTCCCCCGCTACGCCCACGAAGATCTCGAACTGGCCGGTGTCTCGATCAGTGCCGGCGACCTGGTTCTGGTCCGACTCGAGGCCGCCCATCGCGACCCCGGGCACTTCGCGGATCCCGACCGGTTCGTGCCCGAGCGGCTGTCCAGCCCACCCTTGGTGTTCGGCCATGGGCCGCACTACTGTCTTGGCGCATCCCTGGCCCGCATCGAGGTCGGCGCCGCCCTCAGCGCTCTCGCCCGACGGTTGCCCGGCCTCCGGCTTCAAGGTCCGGTCGACCGGATCGAGTGGACCGGCAACGCGGTCGACATCGGACCCACAGCACTTCACGTCACCTGGTGAATGCGCCGTCTTTCGCAGTGAGCGCGGAGGAATGATCGTCTCGGCGGCCTATACCGAGAGGTCCAGTCGGTAGCGGCGGGCGACACGGAGATCACACGACTCAACGCCTAGCGCAACAGATTGAACACAGAGAGTAGCTTCGCTGTGAAGTCGATCTACGAAGACATCCCTAGGACAGACTGGGAGTTCAGCGTTGATGTCACAACGATCCGGATCCGCGCTCACCGCGCTGGCCTGCACCCTGTTGACACTGCTGGCCACATCGGGAACGCAGGTGGCGGCCAGTGCCGACGCGCACGCCGCCACCACCGCGCGGCAGGCTGTCACGCGAGCCGCCGCGCCCTGTATCCGGCCAGGGCAGACGACCTACCCCGTGGACTACTACTGGAAGAACGCGTTCGGCATGAGGCTGGGCAGCGGGTCGGTCTCGGTCGACACCTCCCCGTCCCTGTGGGGCGGGCAGATCACACCGGGCGACACCTTCACCCTCACACTGGCGCACCGCACGACCCAGTGGCCACTGCTGGTCAGGAGCTACACCACCACGTGGGACCTGTCGTCACTGCTGGCCAACGCAGATGTCGTCGGCCAGTCGGGGACCGGCACCATCAGCGGCAACACCCTGTCGATCACCTCGCCGGGCACCAAGACCGACCCACCTGCGAAGGTCATCACCTTCCGGGTCAGGCAGGGCACCATCGGGGGCGGCATGACCATCCGGCCGACCGGGATCAGCAGCGTCATCGCCGCTCCGGGCCAGCTCGGAGGCAACACACCCGCCCCCCCGATCCAGATCGTCGGCGGGCAGTCCATCTCGCCCACCAGGGCCGTAGACGACACCGCCAGCACCACCGTCATGCGGGGCACACCCGTCAGCGTGCCCGTCCTGGCCAACGACACCGCGACCGCACCGACGATCAGCAGCGTCACCAAGCCCGGCAACGGCACCGCGACGATCTCCGGTAGCAACGTGATCTACACACCCGCCGCGGGCTTCAGCGGCACCGACACCTTCACCTACACCATCACCACCGCCTGCGGAACCAGCACCGCCACGGTCACCGTCACCGTCATCTGCGACTACACACCGGTCAACCTGGTCAACGGCAGCTTCGAGACGCCACCGGTGGCCACGGTCGACTGGTCCATCTCCGACGCCTCCACCAACCCGAGCGTCGGCTGGCACACCACCGCCACCGACAACAAGCTGGAGTTCTGGCGGGGCGGCGCGAGCGGGGTCCCGGCAGCCGACGGCCAGCAGTTCGCCGAGCTCAACGCCACCCAGGTCTCCACGCTCTACCAGGATCTGCCCACCGTTCCGGGAACACCGATGACCTGGTCGCTGTATCACCGAGGCCGCCTCGGTACCGACGTGATGCGGGTGCTCATCGGCGCACCAGGCTCGACCGTGGCTCAAATCCCCACCGGGGCCTCCTCACCGGACATCTCCGACGACAACACCGCCTGGGGCCACTACACCGGGGTGTACGTCGTACCTCCGGGACAGACCACCACACGATTCGCTTTCGAGTCGGTGTCGGCTGCGGGAGGCACCCCGACGGCCGGCAACTTCCTGGACGGCGTGGTGTTCGAGGCGCCGACCTGTCCCGCGCGAAAGGCCGGCTGACCGCCGACGCCCATCCACAGTTCCCCGGTGACGGCCGGACATACCTAGAGGAGCCCCGCCGCAGTGTTTCCGCTGGCGACGGGGCTCTTCTGCGGTGTGGCAGGGGTAGCGGGCGGTTGCCCGCCGAAACGGTCCTGACCCCTTCCAGGCGGCCGTCAACGGGCCGGGCAGCGCGCCAGTCGAGAGGCGTCGAGCACCGACTCCAGCACGCCGATGCCGTGGCCGGCCGCCGCCTGCACCGCCAGGAAGGCCACGACTCGGCTCCCGGAGGAGGCCGGGACTCCACCCGACCGGCTTGGCCCGCATCGGCCGTCGAGGGACACGTTGCGAGACACGTTCGTGATCAAGGTCCGGCAGGATTTCCCTTCCCGTACCGGGCTGAGAGGAAATCACCGTGAAGCAAGTGATCGCGGGCGTCGCCGTGGCCACGGTCACCACGTTCGTGGCCGCGACACCTGTCCAGGCCGCCGCCGCGGATCCGGTCAAGGCGTTGAAGAGCCAGTTCGTCGCGGGCAAGGGGGTGAAGTTCACCGACGTCACCACCCTGGTCGAGTTCACCGGGAACACGTCCTTCCTCAGGCGTACCGGTTCCTTCCAGTTCGGCAGGGCGGGGATCGTCGCCTCCGATGTCAACGCGAAGCGCACCACCGACGAGTCCGAGATACCCGGCATCCTCCCGTGGGCGCTGGACAGACCGGAGCGGACGATCAGGATCGGCACCACCAGCTACTACTCCGGCGGCCCCTGGGCACCGTCGAAGGGCAAGACCTGGATCAAGCACCCGAACGGCATGAACGCCGGCTTCAGTGGCTGGTACGGCCAGCTGGTGAACGTGGCCGAGCCGGCGACCCTGAAGGCCCTGATCACGAAGGGGAAGCGAACGGGGCGCACCTACTCGGGCACGATCAGCTTCGGCGCGCTTGAGAAGATCTCCCCCTGGCTGCGGAACGTCAGCCTGAACAGGCTGTCCGGGAACAGTAAGTCCGCGGTGCTGCGCTTCAGGCTCACCCTGGGCTCCGATCAGCTCCCCCAGCGACTGATCACTGTTTATCCGGGAAGTACCCACGTCAGCGCGGCGGTGGGCGAGGACAGGCAGCTCAGCGTCGAGACCCGGTACACCGGGTGGGGCAGCCGGGTGACCGTCAAGGCGCCTCCGGCGAGCAAGGTGGACAACATGGGGAAGCGCGAACCGACCGTCCGGGGCGGCGGCCGGGGGTAGGTCCCGGAACCCGGCTTGGGCCAAGATCGCCGGTGCACCAGGCGTAGCCGTTCTCCATCGGGCCCGCCCCGATCTCGCCGGGGTGCGGAAGGCCGGAGCGATCTCCCCGGCGGGGGACGGCGACGGCGGGTCAGGCCACCCGGGAAGCCGGGGCCATGAAGGTGTCGCAGGCGCCGGGAGACCAGGCGTCGAAACCGCGTCCCAGCCGGTGAACGCGGTTCTTGCCCGGACTCCCCACCTGGCAAACGCCAGGCACGCCGGTCAGGTGTCCGAAACGCGCTCGTTATCGGCGCCGTCGGCATCCTCGGCACGGCATTCGCCGTGGCCCTGTCCGCCCCGGCCGGCGCCGACGACACGTGACGATCAGACGTCGATGCCCTTGCGCAGGAGCAGCCAAGCACGGTCGGCGGTCTCACGCCGGGTGTCCGCCGGTATCTTGGCCAGGAGCGCCGCGATCATGCCGATGGCCGTGACCAGGTCGTCGGCGGTGACGTGCTCGCGTACCCGGCCGGCCTCCCGCGCCTCGGAGAGCAGGCCCTCCAGCAACTCCGACACCCGGCCGCGCACATGGATGAGGCGCGCGTCGGCCGAGGCGCTGACCACGTCGATGAACGCGGTCGAGGTGATGGCTCGCTCGGTCATCAGCGCCAGCATGTCGTCGAGGGTGGTGCCGGGCTCCGCGGCGAGCGCTTCGATCTCCCTGACGCCATCCTCGAACACGGCCAGCGCGAGACTGACGCGATCGGGGAAGTGCCGGTACAGGCTGCCCTGGCCGACTCCGGCCGCACGTGCGATCGAGGTGAGCGGCGCATCGTATCCATCGGCGGCGAACACCTCGCGGGCTGCCGCGATCAGCGCCGCCCGGTTCTCCGCCGCGGCGCTGGGGCCTCTGTTGGGTCGCCGTGCGCTGAACATGACGCCTACCGTAGCAACCGGACTGTATCATCCGGTTTTCTGACCCCAGACTTCAACATCTCTCGACACATGTCAGTCAATGACCCTCTCCTGGAGGAGGGGGCTTGAGGCGCGGCGATGCGCTTCGAAGCCCCGTGTTGACCAGCCCTGGCCGTCATGAACTGGAGGTGTGATCCAGATGGCTACGTTGAACACAAGAGCGCAGACCGACCTTGGGGTGCTTCCTCAGCTCCAAGCTCTCGAATCCGTGGGAGCAGACACGCCCGAGGGTGGGCACGAAACGGCTCACGGACACCGCCTGGCGGCGGTACCTGGTGTTCACCATGGGCGAGGGGAGACCGGTCCGGCCGCACCGCCGCACCGGCGTCACCCCGAGGGCGCTTCGGCGCCGGAGGGAGCGAACCGTGAGGTTCACCCGGCCGTGTTCGTCCTCGACCACCACGGCCACCCGCTCGACCCGTGTCACCCTGCTCGCGCCCGTCGTCTGCCGGCGGCCGGGCGGGCGGTGGTTCACCGCCACACCCCGTTCGTCATCCGCCTCAAAGACCGCGATGCGGCGACCTCGACCGTCGAAGGCGTGCAGGTCGGCATCGACCCCGGCAGCAAGCACACCGGCCTGGCGGTGTTCACCGACGACGGCGGAAGCCGGAGCGGGAAGTATGCGATCCAGCTCGACCACCGAGGCAGAGCGATCCGAGACAGGCTCAGCGCGCGGGCCGCGCTACGTCGGGGCCGCAGGTCACGCAACCTGCGTCACCGCGCCCCCCGGTTCCTCAACCGCACCAAACCGAAAGGGTGGCTCGCGCCGTCCCTGCGACACCGCGTCGACACCACCCTGTCGTGGGTGGCGCGGCTCACCCGGTGGGCACCGGTGCGGGCAGTGCATGTCGAGCGGGTGGCGTTCGACACCCACGCCCTCAGCGCGGGCAAGCCGCTGCAAGGGGTGGAATACCAGCAGGGCACCCTCGCCGGGTACGAGGTCCGCGAATACTTGCTCGCCACATGGGGGCGGGCGTGCGCGTACTGCGGCGCCAGTGGCGTGCCGCTCAACCTCGACCACATCCACCCGCGCAGCCGGGGCGGCTCCGACCGGATCAGCAACCTCACCCTGGCCTGCATCCGGTGTAACCAGGCCAAGAACGCCACCCTGGTGGAGGTGTTCTGCAAGGGCAGGCCCGCCCTGCTGGCGAGGATCCTCAAGCAGGCGAAGGCGCCACTGCGCGACGCAGCAGCGGTCAACGCCACCCGGTGGGCGCTTTGGCGGGCCCTGGATGCGACCGGCCTGTCCGTTCACACCGCCTCCGGTGGCCGCACGAAGTGGAACCGGTCGCGCACCGGTGCCGCCAAGTCGCACACGCTGGACGCGCTGCACGTCGGCCACCTGGAGAACGTCACCACCTGGCCGTCCACCGTGCTCGTGGTCAAGGCGACCGGGCGCGGCACCTACGCCCGCACCCGCACCGATCGCTACGGCTTCCCTCGGCTGCGGCTCCCCCGGACCAAGCAGGTCAAGGGGCTCGCCACCGGCGATCTGGTCCGCGCCGTCGTACCGAGCGGCAAGAAGACCGGTGTCCACCTCGGCCGCGTCGCGGTCCGCAGCACCGGCAGCTTCAACATCACCACCCGGCACGGCACCGTACAGGGCATCGGCCACCGCCACATCCGCCTGCTCCAACGAGCCGACGGCTACGGCTACACCACCCACCCGGAAACACGGCACCGTGCCACGTTTCCTCCCCCGCCTGAAGGCGGGGGTCTCCACTCTGGAGGTATCTGATGAAAGTCACCGTGGACGAGCCAAGTGCTGCGGTGCGGGCCAGTGTGTGCTGATCGCACCAGAGGTGTTCGACCAGCGCGAGGACGACGGCATCGTCATCCTGCTGGAGTCCGAACCGGCCGGGAACCTGCACGCCACGGTGCGTGAAGCCGCCGCCGTCTGCCCCGCGGCCGCCATCGAGGTAAGCGAGAGTGCCTGAACGTTCTTCGCGGACGTGATGTCGATGCTGCGGCTTCTCCGCTTGCCGCGACGAGAAGCCGCAGCACGAGGACTGTCCATGCCGCCGACTGCGGCACTCCACGCCGCCGCGCGGCCCTCCCCCCGCCCGCCGTCCGGGCGTGCGACCGTAGGCGCCAGTCCCAAACGACGGCGACAATCCCCCCCCATCGTCATCTAAGTACCTGTACTCAAGCCCGCACATCTCAGACGATGCAGACTCCGGATCATGCGACCAATACGAGCCGTGAGCCGCTATGTCTCCCGATACGACCGAGGCACCTTCGCCCTGGTCATCGCCGGCTCCTACGCGCTGCTCGTCATCGCCGCAACCAGCTATGTCGAAATCAGCACCCGCCAACCGGGCAGCCAGGGCTTGGAGGCGCTGGTGCTGCTCGCGATCACCTCCCCGACCTCGCAGCTCTTGATCTTCCTGCCAGTTGCCTCACTCAACCCGACGATCTCTCTTTTGATGTACACCGTCACCGGACTGTTCCAAGCATGGATCCTCTGGCTGATCGCACGCGGGCGCAGGAAAAGCGTGCCTCCGGCGTCCGGGACGACCGACGTTCCAACGCAAGAGCCATAGATGGCTGAGAGGCTGGTCAGAATCATGCTCCGCGCAGGGCCGGGGCCCTTGGGGAGGCGCTACATCCGGGTCCGTTGGTTGGCGCCGGTGGAGCTATGAGGCTCCACCGGCGCCGAGCTGTGATGCGCCCAGCTACGAGCTGAGCGGTCGCCGCTCCCGTTGAAAGCGCGACAGGTACGTCAGCGGACGGTGTGCCGATAGGTGTGGGAGTAAGAGTCCCCGGCCTTCGGCGTCACGACGAGGGTGAACGTGGTCTGGCTTCTGTCCTCGGAGGGTACTCCGGCGGCTTCGACACCCGCCTGAACCGTACAGGTGATTTCGTTCGTCTGCCCGGCGCGAAGTTGCACGTTATCGCACCCCTTCACGTGGCCGTACTGAGGCGTGACATTCGCGACAGCGCCGGCGAACTCGGTGCTGACCCATACGGTGAATTTCGCGGTATGGGGCCTGCCACGCTGAAGGATGTCGGGTAGCCCGTCGGAGTCACCGAACTCCACACCGAATCCAGTGCCGCTGACCGCCACGGTGGTCGGGCTGTTGGAGGCGCTGCTGTCGACGACCACGTTTCCCGTGTAGGTCGTGCTGGCGGTCGGCTGGAACGCCACGGACACGTCGCAGGAGGCGGCCGAGGCCAGCTGGCCCTTGCACGTGTCATCGGAGACGACGAAGCCCGAGGGCACTTCGACGGAGTTGACGGTGATCGTGGACTGGCTGGTGTTGGTGAACCGCACCGCCATCGGTTCGCTTCGTTCCCCTGTCCGCTGCTTTCCGAAGCTGAGTGCGGTGGAATCGGGGGTCAGGGTGGGGACGGTGTCCAGGACCAGGACCGGCTGGCCTTGGACCACCAGACGCCAGTCGACCTTTGCGAATTCGGCCGGGTCGATGGTCTTGTGTTCCCCAACCCAGTCGATGATTTCGTCCCTCACCTCGGTCAGTGGGTTGAAGACGATCGGAGCACTGGCGATGTGGGGTGCGTTGCCACCGCCGTTCTGACGATAGTTGTTGGTCGCGACCACGAACTCCTTGGCGGGGTCAAGGGGCGCCCCGGCGTAGGAGAGGTTGACGATGCGCTGTCCGGCGGGCTGGGAAATGTCGATGTCGTAGGTCAACCCCCCTGCGACGTCGTAGTTGTAGGCCGGGCCGTTACCGGCCACGGTCCCCGGCCTGAACGGGCCGGGCGTCGACACCTGCTTGAAGTACTTCGCCGACCACTCCAGGAAGTCCTTCATCTGGGCGCCGTTCATCTTCACGCCGATCAGCGTGTTGTCGTAGATGTACGCTCCCGCCATGTCACGAATCGTGACGTTTCCCTGGGGGATGACGGCCTTGGCGTCGAAAGGCGCGGCCAGAGAGAGGACCGGGAGGGCTGCCTCGGGAGTGCCCGCGAGCCCCTTCTTCACGACCTCCGCCTGGACGTAGTTGATGAAGTCCAGCGCGGGCACGTCCTTGTAGTGGGCCTCACGCATTGGCATCGTCTCGGGGGATTGCCCGATGACGCCATTGACATGGTCGACCACCTTCTGATGTGCCGCGCTCGCCAAGGCGACGATCTTCGGGTCGTCAGCCACGGTGCTCGCCTGCAGCAGCTTGGACGACTTCGAGGCCACGCTCCACTGACCGTTGACCTTCGTGAAATCGATGTCGATGACACCAAGAGCCTTGCCCCAGGAGCCCGCCATGGTGACGAGCACCTGCTTACCCGTGGCCTTGTTGGTGACGAGCTGCTGCGGGATCTCGTTGTGAGAATGCCCGGCGATGATCACGTCAATACCGGGGACCTCCTGGGCGAGCAGCGTGGAGGCATTCTCGGGGAATGGGATCTGGTCGCCGTACGATGAGCCCGTGCTGGTGCCGGAGTGGACGGAGGCGACGAGGATGTCCACACCCTGATCGCGGATGATCGGCACGTACTTCTTCGCTTCTTCGACGATCCCGTTGAACCGAAGCCGCCCTTCAACGTTGGACTTGTCCCAGATGGCGGAGCCAGGTGTGGTCAGACCGAGGATGCCGACGCGGATCGGATCGCGCCCCTCGATCGACATCGTCTTGATGATGTAGGGGGTGAAGGCGGGCTCGCCGCTGTTCCAGTCGTGTACGTTGGCGCCGAGTATCGGGAAGTCGACTTGCTTTTCGAACGTGCGCAGAGTCTCGATCCCGTAGTTGAACTCGTGGTTGCCCAAGGTCATGGCGTCGTAGCCGAGCGCGTTCATCGCTTGGGCCATCGGGTGAACCGTGCCCTTGGTGATCGGCTCGGTCCTGGCGTAGTAACTACCCAGCGGCGTGCCTTGAATCGTGTCGCCGTTGTCGAGCAGCAGCGTGTGGTCTCGCCCCTTCTCGGCCCGGACCTTTTCGATGAGGCTGGAGACCCTGGTCAGGCCACGCCCCGTGTCCGCTTTGTCCGCGTAGTAGTCCCAGTTGAAGAGGTGGGTGTGTAGGTCGGTCGTGTTCATGACCGTGACTGAGACGCTGTCGTCGGCGGCCGGCTCGGCATATGCGGCCGGCACTCCTATCGCGACGAGGCCCGCTATCGCGAGGGTGACGATGCCTGCTCGTCCGCGAGAGCCAATCGAGATTCTTGGCACGCTGGACAGTCCTTCCTTTTCGGTTGGCCCAAATGGATCGTCAGCATAGGACCTATCTCGAACCCAGCGGTGAACACGAAATTACGCACACCCCTCGGTGACCTGGCCGTTTCAACGGTCCGTCCAAGGATTTCCAGTTGACTTGCCGGGGCTACAAAATCGGACAACGTGGAATCGTTTTCTGGAGATGCGCGCGGGCTCGGTTACAACGATTCGACAGCCGGGCGTCGATGACAGACCGCAGCGTGCGTCGTTCGTCCACAGCGCCTCGGCGCCGGGCGTCTCCGCTCAAGGACCTCATGGCCCGGATGGGGCACGACGACGTGAGGGCGGCGATGATCTACCAGCGACGAACAAGATCATTCAAGCTCAGGCGAGCGATTTGTCGGCCATGATGCGTTCCAGGGTGCGTTGGCCCATCCGGCTCATGGCCGGGTTGGTTTCGAGGTAATACCAGACGAGCCCCATCGCCTGTGCGAAGGCCCACGCTTTGCCTCGCTCCCAGTCAAGGTCGTCGCACCCGAGGTCCATGCGGAGCACCTGCCGCGGCCCGGCTTCGAGCAGATGCCAGGCGCTCACGAGATCCAAAGCAGGGTCGGCCGGTCCGAAGCCGCCGACGTCGAGAATTCCGGCCAGCCGACCATCGCATACGAGCACGTTGCCAGGAATGAGATCACCATGGGTCATCATGTCGGCTGCTTTGCGCGGCAGACTTCGAAGATCTTTCCACATTTGGCGAAGCCGGCGAACGTCCAGGAGTTGTTCGCTGTGCTTGAAACAGGTCTCCATCCACGCGTCGTGGGATTGAAGGTCGCCTCCCCGGCCCTTGCCGGCAAACGATCGGCCACGCGTGTCGAGTGCGCGCAGCTCATTGATGAGATCGGCCAGGTCGTGGGCGAATGCGACAGATTCGCCCGGGTCCTCGTTGGTGGCCACGACGCCGGGCAGCCAAGTCTGCACCGACCACGGAAGCGGGTATCCCGCGCCGGGTTCACCGAGCGCGACCGGCTCGGGCGTGGGAAAGCGTGTGCGACCTGCCAGCTCGCGGGCTGCTTCCGCTTCGGACTCCAGCCAGCGCCGCGTCGAGTCGACGTCCTCGGGCTGTAGAGGGAACCGAGCTGTGAAGCGGTCGCCGATGCGAAAGATAGTGTTGACCGTCCCATGGGCGGCGATGCCCGTGATGGGCAGTCTCCGCCACTCGGGGAACTGCTCATCTACCAAGGTGCGCACTGTCTCCGGGGTCACCGTCAGCTGGTTGGCGTGCATCTTCACGCCGGGAGCCTTCCGCGTCTCGGTCTTCTCCTGCAACGTGTTTTCGGCTTTTCGGCCCCCATCGGGCGGCTTCGGGCCATGCCGCCAACTGTAAGATCGAACAGGCTCGGAAACGATCGGGACCCGGGTCGGGATCCACTCTCTGACCTGGGCCTTGTCGCTGGGGCGTGGAGCGGACATATGCCTGGCTGGGCCGCTGTCGACACCTGTCGCGAGACTGCGAGTACCTGATCACGACCTCGGAAAGTGTCATCGGTACCTGTGCCGCCGGGGCGCCCGCAGGTGATGTGCGACCGTCCCGCCGCCGGTTCAGTTGCCGCCCCTGTACAGCGCGTAGCACTCCACCTCGGAGCGGCGATAGGTGAGGCCGCTCCGCACGGAGTCCTGCACGCACTGCTTCTCGCTCTTGCTCAGCTTGAGTTCGCCGCACACGGTGATGCTGGAGTACGTCCGGCAGTCGAGGCCGGGGTTTCTCGCCCCGATGGTGTAGGTCCGCCGGACCTCCGCGCGGCACTCCCGCCGGGCGGCGCTGGTATCGGCGTACCTGCACTGGTTGAGGAGGATCCGATATTGCTCCCGGCTGACCTGTTGTTTGCCCACGCCGTCCATCGGGTGTCCGGCGCCGGCGGTGGCGAGCGTGGTCATCGCGGCGAGCGCCGCAACACAGATGATCTTATTCATAGCGCACCCCCACTGCTACCTAACGTTACATTCCACCCATATCGCGTGACCAGGTGGGATGCCGGATCACCTCACGGCGTGCCGTGCCGTACGGATCGCCAGGGCGGCGCACACCAGGAGTAGGGCGAGGCCGCCCACGGCGAGCGGCGACGGCCCGGCCGGAAGCCCTCCCGACTTGACCACGCCCATGTAGTCCAGCGCCGCGACGCCGTTGACGGCCAGGTACCACAGGCCGAGGTAGACGACCTGGAAGACCCGGTGGGTACGGCAGGCCACGCCGAGAGCCAGCGCGAGCGCGGGAACCAGGAGCGCGCCCCCCGCCCAGGCACCCGCCCCGGCCCAGTCGGCCGTGGCGGCCATCCGCACCGCGGGCGCGATCCCGGTCACGACGGTGAGCGCCACCCCGGCCGGTGCGATCGCCGCCGTGGTCGAAGTCCCCCGCCGGGCAGCCCGGGTGACTCCGACGGATCTCGCACGTGAACATCAGGCCCCGGAGGCGCGCCCGGCCGACGGCCTCATCATTGATCACCGTTCTGCAATAATGCCTGATCTTTACCTTTGGGGAAGGTTAGAGCCTATATGCCATCAATTGTCGTATTCATTGCAGATCATCCATATCCGTTGATCCGCGGAGGCGGCCTCTTCCTGGTCTTCGTCGGCCTGGGCTTCCTGGGAAGCTGGGCGTTCAACAAGTACTGGATCCAGTTCCTCATCGGCGGGTTCATCACGGGATTCACCGCGAGCGGCCTCAGCGCGCTGCTCCCAAGCCTCGGCAGCCCGTCGTTCGCGCACATCGCCGGGCTCGTCGGCTCCTTCGTCATCGAGGGGGGCCTGATCTATCTGGTCCTCACGAAGAACAAGGACGCGGACGAGCGGACGCTGATCCTCAGCATCCTTTTCGTCGTCGGCCTGCACTTCCTGCCGATGGGTCTCGCCCACGGTCCGCTGATCACGATCCTGGGCGTCCTGACGGCGATCAACGCGTTCGTCGGACTGCGGCTGGCGCGCGAGGTGCCAACCCCCGTGTTCGGGGTCGTCGACGCGGTGCTCAAGCTCGGCTTCGGCGCCGTGATGCTCTTCGCCTACCCGGCCCTGACCTTCAGCTGACGTCGCCCGTGGGTACGGGAATCCCGGCATCGTGAGATCAACATGACCTGGAGCCGACGCGCGTACGGGCCGGGCGGGACATCATCTTCCCGCCCGGCCCGGGTGCCGGATCCTGGGTCCCACCGGAGAGCGCTCCCGTCTTCAAGCTGGGAGCGGGTCAGCGGCGATGGTCCCAGTCGAGCCGGCCCGCGCGCGGATCGTCGGCGAGACCTCGGACGTAGTTCAGCTCGGCCATGACCATGGCCCGCTGGTATTCGGACTCCACGAGGAAGAGCCGGGGCAGGAACTCCGCGGTCGCGGCCAGATCGGCGTCGAGGTCCGAGAGTCGCGCCTCCAGAGAGGCGACGCGTTCCTCCAGCGCGGCCACGACCTCGCCGGGCGCCGGCACGACCACGAAGGCGAGCGCGGCGGGCGTGCTCAGCATCGTCCGCATCCACTACCGCAGCGTTTCCCTGCCCGCCTCGGTCGGCTCGTAGACCGTGCGCTCCGGGCGGTTCTCCTCGCACGGGGTCTCGCGGACCGCGATCAGTCCGGCACGGAGCAGCCGGTCGATCGTCTGGTAGACGCTGTTCCGCTGCGCGACGTTGACCACGTCGTCTCGGTGACGCGCTGGTCGGCGAGGTGTTCAGCGTACGAAGAGGGTCCCGGAAGCCGTCCGGGACCCTCTGGCGTTCCCTGGGTCGCCTTCCGCTCGTGAACCGCTCGGAAAGCCCGGAACGACCTGGGAAAACGCCTTCAAGATCATTGCACGCATATTGATGGAGTGGTGACATGCGGCTGCTTCCGGCTGCCTGCGGCTACCTGTCCCGGAAAAGCAAAAGAGCCCCTCGCGGGGCTCTGAACTGGGAAAATCCAGTGTGGCAGGTGCAGGACTCGAACCTAATGACTCTGTACGACCCCGAGTTTCCCGACTCGGGAGCTCATCCCGCTGACGTCTCGACTTGAACTGGAGCTTGGACTTCTCATCGCAGGCCGTACGCGGTGAGGGTGAGCGACCGGCGGGTGGTGGTCCGAGCTGGCCCAGGCAATCGCCGTGCTGGCCCGCGCCCAGCAGGACGCGGTGTGGAACCGCCAGCAGCTGGCCAACCAGCTCCGGTCGCTGCTGCGCGAGTACTTCCCCGCAGCGTTGAAGGCCTTCCACGTCAAGAACATCGGCCTGACCTCCCGCGAGGCCAGCACCATCCTGCAGGCGGCGCCGACGCCCACTGCAGCCGCCAAACTCACCACCCGCCGGCCGCACGCCCTGCTGCGCGCCTCGGGCCGGCAGCGCAGCCTTGAGACTTAGGTCGACCGGCTGCAGGCACTGTTCCGCGAAGAGCACCTTCGCCGGCTCCCGTTGGTCGAGGAAGCGTTCGGCCGTCAGGCTCAGGCGCTCTTGCTGCAACTGGAAGCGGCATGCCGTGCCGCCGACGAGCTCGCCGAGGCCACCAGCGAGGCCTTCCGCCAGCATCCTGACGCCGCCATCATCACCAGCTTCCCGGGCCTTGCTGACCTGACCGGCGCCCGCGTGCTCGCCGAGTTCGGCGACGACCGCACCCGCTTCGCCGACGCCCGCGCACTGAAGGCCTACGCCGGATCGGCGCCCATCACCCGCGCCTTGGGCAAGAGCCTGGTCGTCCACCACCGCAACGTGAAGAATCAACGCCTGGCCGCCGTCGGCTACGTGTGGTCCTTCGCCTCCTTACGGGCACCAGGCCCCAGGGCTCACTACGACCGCCGGCGCGCCGAGGGCGACCGGCACTCCAGCGCGCTGCGCAACACCTTCAACCGGATGCTCGGGTGCCTGTTCCACTGCCTGCAGAACCGCGAGATCTACGACGAGCACATAGCCTTCCCGCCGCGCCTGGAAGCCGCGGCTTGACGTCTTGACACCGCCCATGATCTTGCTATCCGTGCTGTAGGGATCTGCCCCACTTGACTTCACACCCCGAAACCCCACACCCGGAACACGGACCGTTCGGAGTTGAGCCGAGCCGCCACCGGCAGGCCAGTTCCTGGAGCATTTCCGCAAGGGAGGCGTAGTCCGGTTCGCGCCGCAGCCACCATTCGGCGAAAGATCGGCCGTACTGCTCGAAGGCCGCCTTGTGGATCGGGGCGGGGTCCTGGATCGGCTTCAGTCCGAAGTGCTCGTCCAGCCAGGCAAGATATTCGCGGTGGCCGTCGGTGTGATCCTCCTCCTCAAGTTCGATACCGTCGATGTGGGTGCCGTCGAGAGTGAGAACCCGCAACAGATCACGCAGGTTGGGCGCCTCGATGAAGATCTCACCCTCGTCTCCGCAGAAGATGACGGGCAGGGTGGCGAGGTCCTCTCGGTCATCGCACCGCCACAGGGCGTACAACGAAGGGGCACCAGTGGCGTAGGCGAAGAAAATCAGCCGCTCCTTGAGCTCCGGATCGTCAAGACCACTGATCTCTCTGCCGTAGTCGACCAGCTTGAAGTCACGCGCGTAGGACCGGCCTTCGAGCCGGTCCTGAAATTCCTTGAGCAGATTCAGCTCAGGGATGGGGGAGTACGCGTCGCTCATGGAGCCTCCGTATGCCGGCGGGCACCCGGCCGTTCTCGGACCTCGTCGAAGTCTTTTCTCATCAGCGTCGCCCCCCTGCCCCCGCGTGGCCCTGTCGCGTCGGGCAGAAGGACCGCGGATGAGGCTAGAAGCCGGCACTGGAGAACCGCTTGTAGATCATTGGGACGCCCCGGCCGCAAGTGACCGCTGTCGACGAGAACCGCCCACCGGAACGACCATCACGCAGAGCCACGTTGAGGTTCGTCACACTGTCCCGGACAGCGGCCTCTTCACCGCGTCTGAAAGCTACGGCTTGACGTCTTAGGCAGATCGGATGTCTGCGTAGGCTGAGCCGACGGTTTTACAGGGGGCTCCCGTTTACAGCCGCTCATAAGCCGTGACCTGCGCCGTCAGGCTATCCGGTACGCAGCTCGGTGGCAGCTATCCCGCGCATATCCCGCACACTGTTGATCCAGTAGTGACAATATCTGTGTGGTTCTCCTACCCGTGGGGCTGGCAACGCGAGGGAGTGTCGTTGATGGATGTGGGTGCGATCGCGGCGGCGGTGGCGATGATCGCGGGGACCGGTGCGGTGACCGGTCTGGGAGAAAAAGCTGCGTTGACGCTGGTGGAAACCATTCGTGTGCGGATCCGTTCGGTATTCGGGGCGGATGCGAGGTCGGTGGATGCGCTGGAGCAGGCGCAGGAGCAGCCTGAGGATGACGGCAGGATCAGAGATCTGGCGGCGGCGCTGGCCTGGCATGCCCAGCGTGATCCGCAGTTCGCGGCGGAACTGGCGGGATGGGCGGAAAAGCACGCATCGCCAGGGTCGGTAACCCAGCAAATGCTCGCCGGTCGCGACATCTACGCCGCCGGCCGGGACATGACCGTTCACCAACGGTCCGAGACTCCCTAACCCCGGGTATGGGCACTCCTCCCCCTTTCCTCCCCGCTGAGCCGGAGGATGACCCGCCACAAACGCCGGTCAGCCAAGTCAACAGCGCCCAGCGAGATATCTATGCCGCCGCGCGCGATATGTATGTGACCCAGGCGCTGCCCGTGCCCGCTCCTGTACGACCTAAGGGTCCGGTGGTGTCGGCGGACATTCCGCGGGAGCCGAAGGCGTTTCAGCCGCGTCCGGAGTTGATGGAGGCGTTGCAGCGGGCGGCGGAATCGGGGCAGGTGGCGGTGATCTGCGCGTTGACCGGCGCGCGCGGGGTGGGCAAAACGCAGATCGCAGCGGCGTATGCGCGGCACTGCGCACGGCAAGGGTGGCCGCTGGTCGCCTGGGTGTACGCCGAAACGGGTGATCAGTTGGTGGCCGGGTTGGATGCGGTCGCCGCCGATCTGGGGATCACCATGTCTGGGGAGGATGCTGCGGCCGGGGCGCGCCGGTTGAAGAAGTGGCTGACCGACCAGACCGAGCGGTGCCTGATCGTGCTGGACAACGTGAGCGATGCCGATTTGGTCACGGCGTGGTTACCGCCGCTGGGAGCGGTGCAGGTGGTGATCTCCAGTAACTACCGCAGTGTGGAGATGCTCGGAACTGCGGTGCGAGTGGAGGTCTTCACCGACGCCGAAGCGTTGGCGTTCCTGCGTGAACGCGCCGATCGCCCGTGGCAGGTCGGCGATGAGGTACAGGCGCGAGCGCTTGCGAAGGAGGTGGATCATCTGCCGCTGGCGCTGTCCGCGGCGGCGTATGTCATCAACCGGCAGGCGTTGGGTTATGGCACCTATGTTGAGCGGTTGCGGTCGGTGTCGCTGGAGGAGGCGTTTCCGAAGGTTCCCGGTGACGGGTACCCGGTCGGTGCGGCGCGAGCGGTGGTGTTGGCGCTGGCTGAGTTCGCTTCCGGTCGCGCTACCCGGGTGGAGCGGGGTCTGCTGGAGTTAATGGCGGTGATTTCGCCTGCGGGGGTGCCGCGTACCTGGCTGCATCGGGCTGCCGCTGATCGGGATCTGCTGGGGGTCATCACCGGGGATGGGGCGGTGCGGGTGGATGCGGCGATCGGGACGCTGGCCGATGCGTCGCTGCTGGTGTTGAGCGAGGATGGGGCGACGGTGAGCATGCACCGTTTCATCCAGCGCGTCGCCCGCGACACCGCCCGCAAGAAACGTCGGCTGGAGAATGTAGTCGGTGCGGCAGTGGCATGGGTTGAGGCGTGCGGGCCACCGATGCATCGGGTGGTTTGGGATCGGCTGGATCGTGAGTCGCTCATCGACCAAGCCGCGGCCTTGCATCTGCATGCTCGTTCCATGGAATCCACCGGTTCCTCATCGTCGATCACGACGGTTTTGGGCTTGCAGAACCAGGCGGGACAGTACTTGGAAGCCGCAGGTGATCTGGGGCGAGCCATCCCGCTGTTGGAGCAGAACCTCACCGACCGGACCCGGGTCCTGGGCGCCGACCACCCCGACACCCTGGGCAGCCGCAACAACCTCGCTGGCGCCTACGAATCGGCCGGGGATCTGGGCCGGGCCATCCCACTGTACGAACAGAACCTCACCGACTCCATCCGGGTCCTGGGCGCCAACCACCCCAACACCCTGGGCAGCCGCAACAACCTCGCCTACGTCTACCAAGCAGCGGGGGATCTGGGGCGAGCCATCCCGCTGTTGGAGCAGACCTTCGTCGACTCTGTCCGGGTCCTGGGCGCCGACCACCCCGACACCCTGGGCAGCCGCAACAACCTCGCTGGCGCCTACCAAATGGCGGGGGATCTGGGGCGAGCCATCCCGCTGTTGGAGCAGAACCTCACCGACCGGACCCGGGTCCTGGGCGCCGACCACCCCGACACCCTGGGCAGCCGCAA
>NZ_JBEOZN010000044.1:0-70474 GCF_040298085.1 Streptosporangium sp. NPDC001681
GGCAAGAAACGGCTCACGGACACCGCCTCGCGGCGGTACCTGGTGTTCGACCTGGGCGAGGGGAGATCGAGCGGACCGGCACCCGGTCCGTTCGGCGTCACCCCGAGGACGCTTCGGTGTCCGAGGGAGCGAACCGTGAGGTTCACCCGGTCGTGTTCGTTCTGGACAGGCACGGCCACCCGCTCGACCCCTGCCATCCCGCCCGTGCCCGTCGCCTGCTGGCGGCCGGGCGGGCGGTGGTTCACCGTCACACCCCGTTCGTCATCCGCCTCAAGGACCGGTCGGTTGCCGATTCCACCGTGGCGGGCGTGCAGGTCGGTATCGACCCCGGCTCCAGGCACACCGGCCTGGCCGTGTTCACCGGCCACGACGGGAGCCGGGCCGGACGGTATGCGATCCGGCTCGACCACCGGGGCGCACTGATCCGCGACAGGCTCACCTCGCGAGCCGCGTGCCGGCGCGGCAGATGGTCGCGGAACCTGCGCTACCGCTCCCCCCGGTTCCTCAACCGCACCAAACCGCAGGGGTGGCTCGCGCCGTCCCTGCGTCACCGCGTCGAGACCACCATGTCGTGGGTGGCGCGGCTGACCCGGTGGGCGCCCGTGACCGCTGTGCACGTGGAGAAGGTCTCCTTCGACACCCACGCCCTGTCGGCCGGGCGGCCGCTCGAAGGAGTGGATTACCAGCGGGGCACCCTCGCCGGGTACGAGGTCCGCGAATACCTGCTGGCCAAGTGGGGGCGCACCTGCGCCTACTGTGGCGCGAGCGGTGTACCGCTCAACCTCGACCACATCCACTCCCGCAGCCGGGGCGGCTCTGAGCGCGTCAGCAACCTGACCCTGGCCTGCATCGGCTGCAACCAGACCAAGAACGCCACCCCCGTGCAGGAGTTCCTCAATGACAAGCCCGCACTCCTGGCGAAGATCCTCAAGCAGGCAAAAGCACCACTGCATGACGCCGCCGCCGTCAACACCACCCGCTGGGCCCTGTGGCAGGCGCTGGAGGCCACCGGCCTGCCCGTGGCAGGCGCCTCCGGCGGGCGCACCAAATGGAACCGCTCCCGCACCGGCGCCCCGAAGTCCCACACGTTGGACGCGTTGCACGTCGGCGAACTGGAGAGCGTGACTGCCTGGCCGTCCACGGTCCTGGTGGTCACGGCGACCGGTCGCGGCACCTACGCCCGCACCGTCCCCGACCGATACGGGTTCCCCCGTCTTGCCCGGCCACGGAGCAAACTGCACCACGGCTTCCAAACCGGCGACCTGGTCCGGGCAAACGTCCCGGCAGGCAAGAAGGCCGGGGTTCACACCGGCCGGGTCGCCGTCCGCACCACCGGAAGCTTCAACATCACCACCCGGCACGGCACCGTGCAGGGCATCGGCCACCGCCACGTTCGCATGCTCCAGAGAGCGGACGGCTACGGCTACGCAACCCATTCAGAAACGCGGCACCGTGCCGCGTTTCCTCCCCCGTCTGAAGGCGGGGGTCTCCACGCTGGAGGTAACCGATGAAATCGCGGGCCTGACCGCCGAGCAGCTCGGAGAAAAGACCGTACCCCCCTCGGAGCCGTCCCTGCTCGGGCTGGTCCGGCACATGGTCGTGGTCGAGCGAAGCCGGTTCCGGAACGTGCTGAACGGAGAGAACCGCCGGAACCTCTGGCGGACCCCGGAATCCGGCGAGCACCCCGAATCCGACGTCGATGGAGCCGGTGTCGATGAGGCGTTCAGGGCCTGGGATGAGGAGTGCGCACACTCTCGCGGCATCGTGGATGCCACCGGGCCGCTGGACGTCACCGCGAAAGGGGCACGACGGCGGGACGATCGATGCGAAGGAGTCGCGAAGGCGGCCGGGGGAACGCCGTCAGGGGCGCCGCTCGAGCGAGCGGCGCCCCTGGGCGAGTGCGGATCGGCCCGCGTTCACCGGCGGGGGGTCGGGTGCCCGCCCCATGGGGGATGACGCGGGCGGCGGGTGTGGATCAGTCGGCGTAGACGGGGTAGCCGTAGCCGACGACCTGGGAGACGGGCCGGATGCGCTGCTCGACGTTGCCGTTGCCGGTGTTGCCCTCGATCGTGGTGATCGTGCCGTCTCCGTTGTCCTTCTTCACGAAGCCGACGTGGTCGATGCCGTCGAGGCTCTTGCCGCCGGCCCAGTCGAAGTAGACGACGGCGCCGGGAGTGGGGGTGGTGCCCCAGTGATGGTTGTTCTTGAACCACTTGGCGTGGGTGACGGTGTAGGCGTCCCAGCCCATCGTGGGCCGGATGCCGGCCATCTCACCGACCCAGGAGACGAACATCGCGCACCAGGGGGCGTTGGCGTAGCCCTGGATGCTGCCGCCGTCACGGGCGACGGTCTCCTTGGCGCGTGGGGAGGACATGTACCACGAGTGGAACTTGGTCCCGCCGCCCTGGGAGTTCTCACGGACGCCGATCTGCTTGGAGGCGAGGTCCAGGACCTGCGCGGCGGAGACCTTGGGCAGCCTCTCGGCCGCGATCTCGAGCGGGGTTCTCGCGGGCCTGTGCTGCGAGACCTCGGAGACCTTCGTCTCGGCGGGCGGGTTCAGAGCGGTGTGGCTGTCGGCCAGGGCTGCGGAGCCCACGGAGCCGGTCGCCAGGACGACGCAGGCGCCCAGGAGGGCGCTCGCCACGCGGGGGGCGCTGAAGGTGGGGGTGAGGCGGTGCTTGGTCATACCGGGGTTCGACTCCTTGCTTCGCTTCCATGCCGCCTACCGGGTTAGCTGACGGGTTCGGGCTGGGAAGTGCCCTACGGCGCGAGAACGCGCTGATTCACCCCAGGAACGTGGTTCCCCGGTTCCGCAGACTTCGCGGATTCGGCGGCCGTGCTCACCGCGGGCGGAGGGGTTCCGCCCAGGTGGAACACGGTCGGGCAATGTGACGGCAATGCTTAGATCTATACAGACCCAGACATTTGCCATGAACAGGACGAACGTACGTCACTCGGACAGACGATTACAAGTAGGACACATTGCCCTGACTTGGTGATACGTCCAAGTCGCGGGGGTACGACGGGGGGTCGCTTGGCCTGGGAAGGAGGCGGGTCGCACCCGTCCTCCGGCCGGTCGCGGCGGGCGGGGGCGCGGCCCCGTCGCGGGCGGGATCCCCTGTTTCCTCGGCGATCCAGCCGTGTGGTACCCGCCGGTGGATCGCCTGACCCGGGGTGGTATGGCGTGATCGGGAGGCTCGCCGGTAAGGGTGTCAGGCCTTAACTCTTTGCAACAAATATTCGATGGTAAAAAGTGTGGAGCGGATGCGTCCTGCTCCCCCGGAAGGCCCGAACAAGATTCGGCGGCCCCGGGGCCCTCCGGCGGCAGGGCGGGCCTCAGCTCTCTTGGCCGGACCAGGAGCGGAACAGCGGGAGCAGGAACCGGTCGACCGTGTCCTCGACGAACTCCCGATCCAGTGGCTTACCGGTGAAGAGCAGCCGGTACCACACCAGTGCCTCCTTGCCCGCCCAGCGACGGTAGATCGTGGCCTTGCGATCGAAAAGACCGCGCGCAAGCACGCGTGGGCGGCTGTTCATCCGTGGTTCCCCGGCGCTTAAGGCCACCGGGTTAGCTTGGGTCAGTCGTGAACGGGTCATCACCCGGCGTGGAGGACGGTCGAGACCACGCGCGGGATCAGGGTTCGGCCATCGCCTGGGTGGAATCCCCGCTGCAGATGCTCTGCGTCGTGGAGGCCCACCACGCGGGGCTGCTCGGTGCCCGCAGCCACCTCGTGCCCAGGGCGAGGCTCCGCCCCCTGGCTGTCACCGGGCGCGAGCTCGGGCGCCTCACCCTGCCGCCGGGCCTGGAGCTCACCGCCGCTCGGCCGGACATGCCCAGGCCGCGCCGGGGCGTGACCTGGGCGGTGGGCGACGCCTTCTCCGGCAAGGTCCAGTTCCGCTGGCTCACCGGGCGCCCCGGCCGTATCGTGATCGTCGACGACGGGCTGGCCACCATCAGGCTCCTGGAGTTGCTCGTCGGCCACGCGGGTACGCCCCTGCTGAGGGCCCGGGGGAAGGCGGGACGGCTCAGAACCGCCCTCGGCGCGGCGGCCGGACTCAGGTTGCGCGCCGCGGCCCGCTCGGGGCGGCTGTCGATCTTCACGGCGCTGCCCGTTCCCGCGGACCTGGCGAAGGCCGTACGGGCGAGAGGGGCCGAGCTGATCACCCACGACTTCGCCTGGCTGCGGTCGCAGCCGCTGCGCGTGCCCCGTCCCAAGGAGCTCACGGTCGTCCTCGGCACCTCGCTGGTCCGCAACGGCCTGATCCACCGCGACCACTACCTCGGCTGGCTGGCCGCTCTCGGCTCGGCCGGGCCGGTGGCCTACTTCCCGCACCGCAGGGAGGACCCCCACGATCTCGCCAAGGTCGGGGAGCAGCCCGGGATCACCGTCTACGGCGGTGGGATCCCCGCCGAGATGACCCTGCGCGGGCTGGCCGCCGGGCAGCGGGTACTGAGCCTGCCGTCCACCGCGGTCACCTCCCTGCGGGTCCTGCTCTCGGCCAGGGGCGTCCCGGTCGAGACGGTGGACGTCCCGGACGAGTGGTGGACGGTGGAGGCGGCCCCCTCGCTCCGCTCCCACCTGTCGATGTTCGCCCATCACGACACGGGAGCCACCGGGGCATGACCTCGTGACCTCGTGACCCCGCGGCCGGAGGCCGGTGGCGTGCCGCCCCGGGATGCGAGCCGCGCCGGGTCCGCCCATGTGAAATCGGATATGAAGCGGGGGATCCCCGTTGGAGGTTCTCGTTGAAGGTCCTGGCCGTGGCCGACTCTGACTCCTACCTGAAGTGGGCGGCCTGCCTGCTGCGGGACCTGCCCTCGGGATGCACGAGGGAACTGGCGGTCATCCGCACCCCCATCACCCCGTCCCCGGCGCAGATCAGTGCCGCGGTCGCGGGCTCGGCGGCGGATCCGCCGGTGCTCTCGGCCCGCGCGCTGCGCCGGGCCGCCGAGCGGCTCGGGCCCGATGTGGTGCTCGCCGCCTGCACGGGGCCCGTGGTGGACGTGCTGGTCGGCGAGGTGCTGGCCGGGTTGCGGCCACGGCCGGTGTTCGTCTCGGGCCTGCCCGGCATCTCCGTCCCCGCCACCGAGAAGGCCTGGCTGTTCCGCAGCGGATGCGAGCTGTTCGTGCTGCACAGCGGGCGGGAGGTCGAGGAGTTCTCGGCGATGGGCCGCGAGCTGGGCGGGGGCGGCCAGGTGGGGCTGGCCCGGCTGCCGTTTCTGCGAGGCCAGGAGGAGGTCGCCCGCATCGGGCCGCGGGACCGGGTGGTGTTCGCCACCCAGGCCAAGGTGCCCAAGCGGAGACAGGAGCGCGAGAGCATCCTGCTGGCCCTGGCCGAACTGGCCGGGCGGCGGCCGGATCTGGACGTCGTCGTCAAGCTCCGTGCTCTGGACGGCGAGCGGCAGACCCACAATGAGCGCCACCACTACCAGCGCCTGTGGCAGTCGCTCGTGGAGGAGGGCAGGGTGCGCGCCGGGGCCGTGCGCTTCGCGGTGGGGCCCATGCACGAGCACCTGGCCCACGCGGCCGGGTTCGTCACCGTCAGCTCGACCGCCGCGCTGGAGGCGATCGCCCAGAAGGTGCCCCTGCTGGTGCTGTCGGACTTCGGGGTGGGCGCCGAGATGATCAACCTGGTCTTCGAGGACAGCGGCCTGCTCGGCACCCTCGACGATCTTTCCGCGGGGCGCTTCCTGGACCCGGACGGCGGCTGGTGCAGGGACAACTACTTCCATCCCGGTGACGAGAGCGACTGGGTCTCGCGGATGGTCTCCCTGGTCGGGCAGGCACGCTCGGGACGCCTCGTTCCCGCCAAGTCCCTGCTCGACGGCCCCGAGTACGCCGCCGCCCGCCGTCGCGCCCGGATGCGCGTGGAGGTCCCGCCGAACGTGCTGCGCATCGGCTACCGCGCCAAGCGCCGGATGCGCCGCTACCTGAGTCGTCCGTAGTGCTTTGCCCCTCAGGCCGGAGGGTTGATAACCGTTCCGTCGTGATGGGGCAGGGAACGCTGATTCGCCGTTAACGGCGAATCAGCGCATGCCGGCGTGACCGCGTCAGATACCGCTGGATGAGCGGGAACGGAGCCGGAAGGGTTCGCAAGCCTGTGGAGACCCGATAAGGCCACCCCGGTGGCGCGGGTCGACGAGGCAGGAAGCCGCAGAGGTGCCGCACACGCGGTACTCATGCCGAAGAGCGCGTCAACTCAGGGCGCCGGGCCGGCACTCGCGCCCCGCCTCCGGACCGGAGGAGACGGCGCGGCACGGGGACGCGGGGCGATCCGCCGTTTCCCGCCCGTGCCGTGCCGCTGTGGCCGTCCGGCTCAGGGAAAGGTTCTCGACAGGCGGCTGCGGAGCCTGCCCAGCGGGCTCCGCTCCTGGGGGGCGGCGACCGGGGCGCCGGCCGGAGCGGTGGCCGATGCGCCGGCCGATGCGGTGGTGGCTGAGGTGGCGATCAGGTCCAGGGCGGCGAGCCGCCGGTGCTTGAAGTAGCGGTCGGGGCCGCAGGCCTGGAGATAGGCCGCGGCCTGCTCGCGCAGCCCCGGATACGCCTCGCTCCGCATGCAGTAGCCGACCGCGCCCACCAGGGCGGAGACGTCCACCGGCGGGGGCTCCCACAGCGAACCGTCCGTCGACAGGCGGGGCAGCAGGGCGTCGGTGATGGTCGCCGGGATCCGGTTGCTGTTCTCGTACGGGGAGAGCCGCTCCAGGATCAGCTTGCCGCCCACCGTCGCCACCGGGAGCCCGAAGTACCGCCCGGCGGTGATCAGAGCGGTGGAGAAGCAGCCGACCACGAGCTCGGGCCCGAGGGTGGCGAAGCACGACTCCGCCGGGACGGTCTCCGCCACCACGTCCAGCTCGACGCCCAGCTCGGCGGCCGTCTCGCGCAGCCGCTGGGCGTGCCGCCGCCCGGCGGCCGGGTGCGGTTTGAACAGCACGCGCGAAAACCCCCGGGCGACGAGGCCGCGCAGCATGTCGGCGTGGAGCTCCGCCTCCTCCTCGGAGGTGACGATGCCGAGGGCGGACAGGTACTGGCCGAGGATCATCGCCCGGCCCGAGGGCGGGTCATCGGCCCGGTGGCCGACCACGTCGAGGAAGGCCCGGTCGGGGAGGGGTTCGGCGGGCACCCCGTACTCGGAGAGCAGCAGCGGCCGAAGACCGGGCACCAGATCGAGGTGGAGCAGGCGGGTGATCCGCCCGTAGATCTCCTGCGGCAGCGGGTCGCGGGTCGGGCCGTAGCTCATCAGGCCGTCGGAGTAGACCGAGATCGGGCAGTCCCTGACCAGTCCGGCCAGCGTCCTGGCAGGGGGGACCGCGACGGATTCCAGAACCAGCTCGGCGGGCCCGGCTCCCAGGGACAGGTGCGAGCGGAGCAGGCGGCCCAGCATCGGCACCTCGACGACGCGTGCCTTCCAGTCCGATGGATGCAGCGGGGCCACGATCTCGTTCCACGAGTGGATCTCGTCGAAGCGCGGGCGCAGCGTGGCGAAGCCCGGGGTCTCGTCCAGAGCCGGGGTGATCTCCGGGATGGCCGCGTTGTTGGAGACCAGCAGGATCCGGCGCCCCTGGCGGGGGCCGAAACGGCCGTCGTCGATCGCCGCCGCCAGCGTCATCGCACCGAACAGGGTCGAGGCGTAGAACAGCTGCGTCATCGGCGCTCCAGGAGGTCGAGCAGGATCTGATCGCGTTCGGGGTCCAGGGCGGTCCCGGCGAGCAGGTCGGCGGGGAACCGCCTCAGTGTCGTGGCACCGCGCTCCTCGAAACGGGCTCGAAGCTCGGGGGAGAGGCGCTCGCCCAGCTCCAGGTGGTGGGCCAGCAACGCGCGGAAGGTGCGCACCGCCTTGGGCATGAACTCCTCCTCCAGGTCCGCGAAGACCAGGTCGAAGGCGTCGAAGAAGTGCAGTTGCCTGGCGTCGCCGGTCTGCGTCAGCGAGCCCGCCACCATCCGCCGGTAGAACAGCCCGGCCAGTGACACCACCGCGAACGAACCCGCGTCGCGGTGCAGCCGCCAGATCCACGGCCTGTCCTCGGCGGTGTGCAGGTGCCCCGGGAAGGTCAGCAGGTCGCCGAGGTCCCGGCGGTAGATCCCCGCCCAGGCGTACGGGTAGTCCACCATGGTCCTGGCGTGATCGGGCAGGATGTGGTCGCGCGGCTTCAGCACCACCTCGCGGGTGGCGAGCGGCGCCCGGTGGATCGTCCGCTTGCGGCCCTCCGCCTGTACGTGGTCGACCCGGACGAAGTCGCAGTCCAGCCGCTCGATCGCGCCGACCAGGTCCCCGAGATATCCGGGCGCGAGCCAGTCGTCGCCGTCCATGAACGTCAGGTAGCGGCCGGAGGCGAGGGAGATCCCGAGGTTACGCGCGTCGGCCAGTCCGACCGGCGCGTCGTTACGGACCACCACCAGACCGGGCAGATCACGGCAGAAGTCCTCGACGATCTGCCCGGTCGCGTCCACCGACCCGTCGTCCACCACGATGAACTCGAAGTCCCGCCGCGCGTTCCTGACCAGCGACGCCAAGGCGTCCCCGACGTAGCTCTCCGCGTCCCGCACCGGAACCACCACCGACAACTTGATCAACTTCGCCCTCCCGTCCCGAACTCAGACGACCCAACCAAGAACCCTCACGTCGACCACCCTCACCTTCCCCCCGACGGGACTACCCGTGAGGCCGCGCCGGTGACTGGGCCAAGAAGCACCCTGGGGACGTGCCCCGTACTCCGTCTCCGAGGGACTCCCCGTGAGGCCGCGCCGACGACTGGACTGAGGAGCGAAGGAGCGAAGCGGATGAGCGACGAGGGAAGGAGCCGGATAAGAGCGGCCTCACCGCGACGCGCCAGCGTCGCCATCTACACAGTGACGCGGCGGAGGCGGGACTTGGGGGCCTGCTCGCCGGGGAAGACCCGCTTGACGCCGTCGCCCAGGGCGGTCTCGATGATGCGGATGTCGCGGACCAGGTGCTCAAGCCCGGCGGGCTCCAGCGAGGCGGCGTGGTCGGAGCCCCACATGGTGCGGTCGAGCGTGATGTGCCGTTCCACGGTCACCGCCCCCAGGGTCACCGCGGCGAGCGAGATCTGCAGGCCGCGCTCGTGGCCCGAGTAGCCGACCGGCACGCCGTACCGCTCCTGGAGTGTGGTGATCGTGCGGAGGTTGGCCTCCTCGGGAGGGAGGGGGTAGGTGGAGGTGGCGTGCATCAGCACCAGCTTGGAGGTGCCGAGAAGCTCCACCGCCTGGTCGATCTCCTCCAGCGTGGACATGCCGGTGGACAGGATGATCGGCTTGCCGGTCGCGGCGAGCGCGCGGAGCAGTTCCAGGTCGGTCACGCTCGCCGAGGCGACCTTGTGGGTGACCACGTCCATGGACTCCAGGAACTCAACGGACGGCACGTCCCACGGCGAGGCGAACCAGTGCAGGCCCCGCTTCCGGCAGTGCTCGGCGATCTGGGAGTACTCCTCCAGGCCGAACTCGGTCCTGAGCTTGTACTCCATGTAGGTCATCTCGCCCCACGGCGTCTGCCGGATCTGGTCGCGCTGCTCCAGCGGCACGCAGATCTCCGGCGTGCGCTTCTGGAACTTGACGGCCTGACAGCCCGCCTCGGCCGCCACGTCGATGAGCCGGCGCGCGATGTCCAGGTCGCCGTTGTGGTTGATGCCGATCTCACCGATCACGTAGACCGGCTGTCCGGCGCCGATCAGCGCGTCGCCGATCTGGACGGGCCTGGCGACCGGGGCGAGCCTCAGCTCGGCGCGGGGCGCGGTCCCTCCGGTGACCTTCTCGTCCGCCGGGCGGGCCGCGAGGACCCGGTCGCACAGCTCCCGTACGGCCCCGGCCCCGCCGGGCCTGGTCAGCACGGTCCTGGCGGCGGCGCGGACCTTCGGGTGGGCGTCGGGGACGGTGACGGGCCAGCCGACGTCGCTCATCGGGCCCAGGTCGTTGACGTCGTTGCCGACGTAGGCGACGCGGGCCGGGTCGATTCCCTCGATGGCCAGCCAGTCGCGCAGCACGGTCCGCTTGTCGGTCAGGCCCTGCAGGACGGGCACGCCGAGCTTGCGGGCGCGGGCCGCGACCACCGGGTTGTGCTCGGTGGACATGATCATCAATTTGACGCCGGAGCGGCGCAGCAGTGAGATGCCCATGCCGTCGGAGCGGCTGACCGCGACCATCTCGCGGCCGTCCTGGTCGACGTAGGCGCGGTCGTCGGTGTGCACGCCGTCGAAGTCGGTGATCACCGCGTCCACATCGATCGGCTCGGGCCGGTCCACGAACGGTGCCAGCGCCCGTACGATCTCCAGATCCTCGGGGGTGTCCACCTCGACGGCGTGGTGCGGGGAGACCCGCTGCACGGCGACGGTGCCGAAGAAGCGGTGGCCGTACTCGCGCAGACCCTCGGCGCGCATCACGTAGAAGGCGCCGGTCTCGCGGAACTGCGGTTCGCGGTCCTGGCGGCGCGGCCGGTGGGAGGGGTCGTGGTTGACGCCCGCGCCGTTCACGCTCCACAGGAACTCGTGCGTCTCCAGCCCGGAGAACACCACGTCGGCGCTGCCGTCCAGGACCTTGGCAATGGCGTCGTCCAGGTCGGCGGGGTCGATGAACGCGCTGGTGCACTGCACCAGGATGACCACGTCGGGGACGTCGGGGGTGTGGTCGAGCGCGTGGAGCACCGCGGACTCGCTGGAGGCGGTTCCGCCGCTCAGCTCTTCCGGCCGGTCGATCACGGTCGCGCCCGCGGCGCGGGCCACCTCGGCGATCCCGGCGTGGTCGGTGCTGACCACGACCTCGTCGACCAGCTTGGCCCGCACACAGGCCCGTACCGCGCGGGCGACCAGGGGACTGCCGCCCACCGGGGCCAGGTTCTTCAGGGGAACGCCCACCGAACCTCCGCGGGCGGGGACAACGGCCAGGACTCGCAAGGTGGCTCCTCGTGACATGCGACAAACGCCCCTGAACTGGGGTGTTTGACGAACGCTAGTCACGGGGGTGACCGGCGAGGGGTGCCTGAGCTGAACGCCCAGAGTCATCAGCCTTAACTTTCGGCGCCCCGATGCACGGGTGGGACACCTTTCGAGGAGGTGTCCCAGGTCGTCAGGGAGCGGCGTCGATGGAGTCCATGAGCATGGGGAGCGCGCGTTCGAGGCCGCGGCTCCAGTAGGGCCAGCTGTGGGTGCCGGGCCCGTAGAAGTCGACGGTCACGTCGACGCCGTTGGCCCTGGCCCGCTCGGCGAAGGTCACGGCCTGGCGGAACAGGGCGGCCTCGCCCTCGTCCCGCGGCTCGGAGGTGCCGTCCAGCGGGCCGGGGGAGCCGTCGCCGCTGGAGACGAAGAGCCGTACCCCGCGCAGCGCGCCGGTGAGATCGGCCGGGTTGTGGGCAGCCCATTCGGGGTCTCGCGGGGGGCCCCAGAGCTTCGCGGAGTCCTCGCCGTTCCGGTTGAGCAGCCAGTCGACGCCGCCGTTGCCGTCGCGGGTGTGCAGCACCCCGGAGAAGGAGGCGGCCGCCTGGAACATGCCGGGATGGCGGGCCGCGTACGACATGGCCCCGAACCCGCCCATGGACAATCCCGCCACCGCCCGCCGGTCCCCGGCGCCGTAGTCGCGCTCCAGGATCCGCCGTACCTCGGTGAGGTGGAAGGTCTCCCAGCCGGGGCCGTCGCGCCAGTCGGAGTAGAAGCCGACGGTGCCGCCCTCGGGGATGACCACGATCGCCCGGTAGCCGGAGGTGAGGCTCGCGGCCTCCCCCTTGGTGACCCAGGTGTCGTAGTCGGACTGGCAGCAGCCGTTCAGCAGGTACAGCACCGGCCACGGACCCGAGTCCGGCGTCCAGCCCTCAGGCAGCAGGACCCGGACCATGCCCTCGCGGCCGAGCGCGGTGGAGGTCACGGTGAGCTCGTGGTCGCGGCCGCCCAGCTTCTTCACCGCGACGGCGGGGGTTCGCGAGGTGCCACCGTCAAGCCTGCCGGGCGAGGACGGTGGCAGCAGTGCCATCAGTACCGCCACGACCGCCACGGCGGCCAGCAGGAACACTCCCAGACGTACAGCTGTGCGGTTCACGCCGCCAATACTCCCGCTTCCCGCCGATCGCGTGAAGCCTACTCGACGCGTTGAGGGCCGATGGGACGGACAAAGTGCCCCACGAACGGGGGCACAGCTCCTCCGGCACCTGGTGGCGATCACCGTCACCGCCTTCGCCCTCTTCCCGATCCTGTTCGTGGTCTCCTCGGCGCTCAACCCGCTCGGCACGCTCAGCTCGGCGACCCTGTTCCCGAGCGGCGCCGGTCTCGCCAACGTCACGGACCTCTTCGAGACCACGGCCTTCCCGACCTGGTACCTCAACTCCGTTCTGATCGCCGGGCTCACCGCCGTGCTGTCGGTGACGGTGTCGGCGGTCTCCGCCTACGCCTTCAGCCGCTTCCGCTTCGCCGGTCGCCGTATGGGCCTGGTGGCACTGTTGGTGATCCAGGCGTTCCCGCAGTTCCTGGCCATCGTCCCGCTGTACGTCATCTTCAGCGTGATCAGTGACAACTGGCCCGTCTTCGGGCTCAACAGCATCTGGGGCGTGGTCCTGCTCTACATCGGCGGCCAGGTCGGCGTGAACACCTGGCTGATCAAGGGTTTCTTCGACACGATCCCCCGGGAGCTCGACGAGGCCATGCTGATCGACGGCTGCACGCCCACCCAGGCGTTCCGCAAGGTGATCCTGCCGCTCTCGGCGCCCATCCTGTTGATCAGCGCGCTGCTCGTCTTCATCGGGACGATCAACGAGTTCCTCATCGCCAGCGTCTTCCTCACCGGCGACGACGCCCGCACTCTCGCGGTCGGGCTGTTCAGCCTGCTGGCCGACCAGCGCAACGCCAACTTCGGCATGTTCGCGGTGGGCACGCTGCTCACCGCGATCCCGACCGTCGTCGTCTTCCAGTTCCTGCAGAGATACATCGTCCACGGGCTCACCGCGGGCGACGAGATCGGCCTGGAGGGCGCGTGGGGAGAGGACTCCCGCCGGACCATGCCCTGGGACCGGCCGGAGAGGTGGGACCAGGGCACCCTCGGTGTCTACCGCGACCTGATCGCGTTGCGCCGGGGCGAGGCCGCCCTGCGCCACGGAGGCCTGCGCTGGCTGCACGTCTCCGAGGACGCCGTGGTCTACGTCCGGGAGCGCGCGGGCGAACGCCTGCTGATCCTGGCCGCCCGCGCCGCCCACCGGCCGGTGCGGCTCCCGCTCGGCGCCCGGTGCCTGCCCGTGTACGGCGACGCGGAACCGTCCCCCGAGGCCGACGGCACCGTCACGCTGCCCGCCGACGGCCCGGCCTTCCACATCTGGCGCCTGGCCCGGAGTTGAGGACCCGGGGACGGGCAAAGTTCTCATCAAACGGCGTTACAGGCCACGTGAGGCCGGGGACTTGCGACAGTACGTCGTGATTCACGGAGGCTGTCATGGTCAAGGGAACCGCCAGTGCACTGGATGGCAGAGCGGGCGGCCAGGCGGGTGGGTCGGAGCGGCCGCACATCAGCCTGCCGGTGATCGGCACGCTGACCGTGCCACCGGCGGACCGACTGGTCTTCTACGGCGTGCTGGGCGCGCTGGGCGCGCTCGGAGTCGTCGAATGGCCCCTCGTGCTCATCGTCGGGATCGGTCACTATCTGACCGAACAGCGGTTCTCGCCCCTCTTGCGGGAAGCCGGGCAGGCCGCGGAGGTGGCGTAGCGAGGAAAGAGACACCGAGCGGCGGCCCGGCCCTTCCCGGCGGACCGGGGCCGGGAGGGGGCCTGCCGGCCCGACCTGGAGGTGGTGGCGCTGGCACCTCTCGGTGATCTGGCAGGACAGGGCTGGACGCAGATCGGCGAGCTGGCCCTGGCCTTCGTGCTCTCGGCCGCGATCGGCCTGGAGCGGGAGATCCGCCAGAAGAGCGCGGGACTGCGCACCCACGCCCTGGTCGGTTTCGCCGCCGCCCTGTTCATGCTGGTGTCGAAATACGGCTTCGCCGATGTGCTGGGAGAGCACGTCACCCTCGATCCGTCCCGGGTGGCCGCCCAGATCGTCTCCGGCATCGGCTTCATCGGCGCCGGCCTGATATTCGTCCGCGGCGACGCGGTCCGCGGTCTCACCACCGCCGCGGCGATCTGGCTCACCGCCGCGGTGGGCATGGCGGCGGGGGCGGGGCTGTGGCTGCTGGCGACGGCCGTGACCGCGGGATATTTCATGACGGTACTCGTCCTCACCCCGCTGGCCGACCGGCTTCCCTGGTCCAGGTACGCCCCCTCACGGCTCCATCTGACCTATCTCGACAGGAGGGGCGTGCTCCGGCTGGTACTGGCCGAATGCACGCACCGGGGATTCGTCGTGGACGAGCTCTCCATCGACCAGCGCGGCGAGCGCCACGTCCCGGAGACCGTCTCGCTCTGGCTCACCGTGCACGGCACCGGCCTGATAACCGAGCTGACCACCGCGCTCTCCGAGATCGACGGGGTGCTCGCGGTGGTGAGCCAGGACGCCAACGCGCCCACGGTCTGACGGCCGTCGCCACCGTGGCGCTCTCTCCTTTCCCGGTCAAGCAGCGAGGTGCGTTCGTGCGGTCACCTCTGCGATCGCCTGGTCGAGCATCTCCAGGCCGAGGGTGATCTCGTCTTCGGTGCTGGTGAGAGTGGGGGCGATCCGGAACGTGCCGCCGATTCCCGGCAGCTGCACGATGTTCATGTGGAGGCCGAGTTCGAGGCAGCGGCGGGTGATGGCCGCTCCGAGCTCGTCCGAGCTCTCCTCGGCGCCGGTGCCGGGCGCGAGTTCGACTCCCTGGAGGAGCCCACGGCCACGCACGTCGCCGATGATGGCGTGCCGGTGCTGGATGGACAGCAGACCGGCGCGCAGGAACGCCCCCAACTCGGTCGCTCGCGCATCGAGCGCGTCACGTTCGAGCACGTCGAGCACGGTGTTGCCGACGGCGGCGACCAAGGGGTCGGAGACGTGCGTGGTGAAGAAGAGGAACCCCCGCTCGGCGGCGGCCTGTTCGATCTCGGCCGAGGTGACGACTGCGGCAAGTGGCAGGCCGGCGCCGAGCGTCTTCGACAAGGTCAGGATGTCGGGAACGACACCGTCGCGCTGAAAGGCGTACCAGGTGCCGGTACGGCACAGCCCGGTCTGAGCCTCGTCGAGGATGAGGAGCATCCCGCGCTCCACACACTTGCGCTTGAGTGCCGCGAGGTAGCCGAGCGGCGGTTCGATGACTCCCCCGGAGCTCAAGATCGGTTCGATGATGCAGGCGGCGAGGTTTCCCGTGGACTGCGCGTCCACGAGCCCGAAGGCGACGTCGAGCTGACGCCGCCAGTCAAGTCGCCCCTCCGCGTCGATGAAATCGGGCCGATACTCGTAGGGGACCGGGATCGGGATGTTGCCCGGGGCGGCCGGACCGTATCCCTTGCGTCCTGCGCTGTAGGTCGCCCCGGCTGCGGCCTGGGTCATGCCATGCCAGGACCGCGCGAACGACACGATCTCATGCTTTCCGGTGACAAGCTTCGCCATCCGGATCGCCGCCTCGTTCGACTCCGCGCCCGTGCTCAGAAGCAAGGTCTTGCTGAGAGGGTCGGGTAGCGTCTCGGCCAGGCGTCGCGAGAGCTCGACGACCGGCCTGGAGAGCATGCCGCTGTAGAGGTGGTCGAGACCGGCGACCTGGCGCTGCACTGTCGCCACGATCTCCGGGTGCGAGTGGCCGAGGATGGAACTCATTTGCCCCGACGTGAAGTCGAGGATTTTCCGTCCCCTTTCGGTGTAGACGAAACTTCCCTCGGCGCGCGCGATTATCTCCGGAACGAACGGGGCGCCGTACCGGATGACGTGCTTGTCAACATCTGACCAGAACGCAGCATCGGAGGCGAGTGGGGGTTCGGAGGCGATGGACGACATGGTTCGACGGTACTGACGTCAGACTGTGCATGTCCATCACAGCATTTCCATCATTCTGTTCGGTTCCATCGAACAGTAGGCTGCGTGTCATGACTCTGAACCCGTGGCGACTTCGGCTTCTCGATGTGTTCGAGCGGGTCGGAACCGTGCGCGCCGTGGCGGCGGAACTGATGTTGAGCCCTTCGACGGTGTCGCAGCAGTTCACAGTGCTGGAGGCCGAGACGGGAGTGCAGCTCTTCGAACGGGCCGGTCGAACCCTCACCCTCACGCCGACCGGTGCGACGCTCGTGGAACGGGCGCGCGAGCTGCGCGACCACATGGATTCCATCGAGGCGGAGCTGGCCGAGGTCACAACCGAACCCGCGGGACAATTACGCGTGGGCGGGTTCGCCAGCTCGATCGCCCCGATCCTGATCAAAGCGGTGACGGCTGTGGCGCGCACGCATCCGCGGCTGAGGCTGGAGCTGCTCGAGATCGAGCCGCGCGAGAGCATGGCGGCGCTCCATCAGGGCCGCTGCGATCTCGTGGTCACCGTCGACGAAGCCGACGGCTCGCTCTTGAGCCCCACCATCACGGTGATCCCGCTCGCGACCGACCCGCTCCTGCTTGTCGCGCCCGCGGCTCATGCGGTGGGGGAGCTCGACGTCGTCTCGCTCGCCGATCTCGCCGCGGAGCGGTGGGCGCTGGACCACTCGGGCACGTACCTGGGTGAGCTCGTTCCTCGTCACTGCCGGCTCGCCGGATTCGAGCCGATCGTCGCCGGTCGCTTTTCCAGCTACGGTGTGCTGCTCTCCCACGTCGCCGCAGGACTGTCCGTCGCGGTGCTCCCCGAGCTCGCGGTCGAGCCCAGGGCCGGCGTCGTCGCTCGCCCGATCATCGGTCTCTCCGATCGGAAGATCGTGGTTGCCGTTCGCTCCGGCAGCGCGCGGCGGCCCGCGATCACGACCGTGATCGGAGCACTTCGGCGGGCCTCCGTTCACGCCTCATAGTGCCCGCATGCGCTGTTGACGGCACTTCGTCACCACGCTCGCCCAGATGACGAACGAACGTACCGGACGGACGGGTCTCTCGGATCACCCGGCTCCCAGCAGGGCGATGACGGACAGGGTCACCAGGGACAGGAGGCTGGAGACGAGGATGGCGTCGCGTGGCAGTTCGGTGGGACGGCCGTGCTCGGCGGCGTAGACGTACGTATTCTGGGCGGTCGGAAGTCCCGCGAACAGGACCGCAGCGAAGAGCGCGGGACCGTCGAGATCGAGGAGGAAACGTCCGGCCAGGAGAGCGACCAGCGGCTGGAGCAGCAGTTTGAGCACCACCACCGGTCCGATTCCGCGCCAGGCGACGGCCGAGCCGTTCAGGGACATGCCCAGTGAGAAGAGCGCCAGGGGCACCGCGGCGCCACCGAGGATCTCCAGGGGCCGCAGCGCGAGGTCGGGCAACCGCCAGCCGAGGGCGGACACGCCCAGGCCGAGGATCGAGGCCGCCACGATCGGCGTCCGCAGCGGGGCGAGGAAGGACGAGCCGCCGGCCCCGAGACCGAGGAAGAGCAGCGGGGAGACCACCAGGACCTGGAACATCAGGACCGACACCACGAACGTCGCGTCGTGCAGGACGTAGAGGCCGACGGGGATGCCGAGGTTGCCGGCGTTGACGTAGGACGACGCCATCGCGCCGGTCACCCGGTCGGGCAGCTTGCCGCGGAACAGCGCCAGTGCCAGCAGGCCGACGGTGAAGGTGCTGATCGCGAAGGCGAGCAGCGGGCCGGGCTGGATCTGGCTGAGCGGGGTACGGCTGAGCGTGGTGAACAGCACCGAGGGCATCGCGATGGTGAACGCGAACCTCGTCAGCGACTGCCGGACCTGAACGCTCGCCGACCCGGAACGGGCGGCCAGCCAGCCGAGGGCACCGATGCACCATATCGGGACGAACGCCGCAATAACCGCCTGCACCCGGCATACCGTAGCCGGGCCTTGCGCCGGAGGGCCGAGAGGGTACGCGTCTTGTTTAACGTTCTTGGAATGGTGTGGAGGTTCACGCTCACCGGCCAGGGGTATTCCCGTGCCGCCGGGTCATCTCACTCGTGGGCCGGGAAGGAGCGGGCGGGGGGACGGCGATGCGCGGGCTCGTGTGGCTGAAGGACGAGGGAGCCGAATACGCGGAGGTCGACCTCACCGGGGAGATGATGGCGGTCGGCGTGGCGATCGGCACGGATCCGGTGCCCTACCGGCTGGAATACACGCTGCGCGTGCTGCCCGGATACATCACCGAGCTGCTGACGGTACGGGCTCACGGCGCGGGCTGGTCCCGGTCCCTCGATCTGCGCCGCTCCGTCCACGGAGCCTGGTCCTGTGAGACCTACGAGGAGGGGCGCCTGGACGGGGCGTTGCCCGGCGGGGACATGAACGTCCTGAACGACGCGCTCGACTGCGATCTGGAGCTCTCGCCGCTGACGCACACCATGCCGGTCCTGCGGTACGGCCTCAACGCTTCCAAAGGGCACGTGGACATCGTCACGGCCGCGGTCCAGGTGCCCCACCTGCACGTGAGCCACCATCCCCAGCGCTACACCCACCTCGGTCCCAACCTGGTGCGCTGCGAGAGCGGGGGCCTGCACGCCGACCTCGTCTTCGACGACGACGGGATCGTGGTCGACTACCCGGGCTTCGCGAAGCTGATCGGCTCCTGACGGCCTGCGCCCGCCGCGACACCCCGGCGGGGGCAGCCGGAGCCGGCCTACGTCGGGGGAGTGCGGCATCGCGCGTGGTGAAAGGCGCGACACCGCCCGGATCGGCTCGGAGGCCGATCCGGGCGGTGCCACCGGGCGCGGTCACCTCAGGTACGGCCCCGCGACGCCGATCTTGCCGGGAGCCGGGTTGCCGGGCAGTGCGAGCACGTAGGCCCTCATGTTGCCCTTGCCGCTCAGCGAGATGGTGAGCGTTCCGCCGGTGACGGTCTTGCTGTCACCGGTGACGGCATCGACGTAGGTGCCGTTGGGGATGCCGGTGAAGGTGGCGTTCCCGGAGACCGAGACCAGCACGAAGCTGTCCACGGACCCCTGCGTGAAACGACGCTTGTAGGCCATGCCACCCGAGACGCCCTCGGTGGAGTACTGCCCCTTCTGCAGCGCCGGGACGGCCCTGCGGATCTGGTTGAGCCGCTGCACGTGCTTGACCAGCGGCTTGTCGAGGGTCTGCGCCACCGTGCCCGAGGCACTGGACACCGTGCCGAAGCCCGAGGCGGTGACCGATCCCGCCAGGTGGTCACCGAAATAGGCGCGCCCCGTCGTGGCCAGCGGGCAGGTCGGCCCGCAGTCGATCGGCTTGCCCGCCTGGAACTCGATCTCCGAGCCGTAGTAGAGCGTCGGGATGCCGCGGAAGGTCCACATCAGGCTCATGTTCTCCGCCCAGGCGTCGGTGCCGCCGTCGTAGCGGACCGAGGACTTGTTCGGGCCGTAGTCGTGGGAGTCGACGTAGACGGTGTTGTAGGTGGCGTCGTTGTAGCTGTCGTCGGAGTCCTTGCCGTTGCCGAACGCGTTGGACGCCTCGCCGAAGTTCATGTGCATGCGCATGTCGATGACGTTCATGCCGGAGAACCTGCTGTGGTCGGGCGCGTGGTAGGTGTTGCCGTTCAGCGTGGCGTTGGTGCTGGTGGGCTGGTTGCCGGGGCCCATCAGGTTCTCGTAGTCGTACTGCTCGATCGCCGCTCGGACGTCGTCGGCGCTGTACTCCTTGCGCTCCTTCCAGGTGAAGAACTGGGCGGAGTGGTTCACCGAGCCGCGGTTCCACTTGTCGTGCACGAACGAGGCGACCTCGCCGAAGACGTAGAAGTCCTTGGCCTTCTCCGCACCGAACCTCGCGGTCGCGTGCTCGCGGATCGCGGGCAGGAACCGGCGGTTCCAGGTGACCCTGGGGATGTGCACGGCGGTGTCGACGCGGAAACCGTCCACGCCCATGTCGATGTACTTGTTGTAGACGTCGATCAGGTAGTCCTGGACGACCTTGCTCTCCGTGTTGAAGTCGGCCAGGTCGTCGTGGAGCCAGCAGCTACGGGAGTCCTCGCCCTCCCAGTTGCCGATCCAGCACTGGTGGTAGTAGTTCGCGGGGAACATGCCGGAGGTCGGGTTCGGCCACTGGCAGTTGTAGATGCGATACCCCTCGGGGCTGCTCCACTGGGTGGGAGTGCCCCAGTTACGGCAGGTGTTGCCGGCCGGTTCGGTGGTGGACCACTGGTCGCCGTTGTACGGCCTGCCCTTGGCCATCGCGTTCTGCGCGGCCGTCAGGTCCGGGGCGTTCCCCTGATGCTCCTGCATCGGGTCGTACTGCCGGCCCGCCACCTTCTCGCTGTAGAGCCACTTCCACTGATCGTCGCGCGCGCCCCACACGGTGGGGGTGAACAGGCCCTTGGCGCCCCAGCGGGAACTGTGGTTGTAGACGACGTCCTGGTAGATCTTGATGCCCTTGGCGTGGGCGGCGTTGATCAGATCCTGGTACGACGTGCCCTCGGACTCCAGGCGGGGGTCGACCCGGTAGAAGTCCCAGCCGTGGTAGCCGTGGAAGTCGTAGTCGGAGCGGTTGAGCACGACCGGGGTGATCCACAGGGCGGAGAAGCCGAGGCCCTTGATGTAGTCGAGCTTGTCGACCAGGCCCTTGAAGTCACCGCGGAACATCGGGTCGTTGTTCGCGGCGTTGCCCGACTTCACGTGCTGGCTGCCCCCCCGGTTGTTGGAGGTGTCGCCGTCGGCGAACCGGGCGGTCATCACGAAGTAGATGGAGTCCTCGCGCGGGTCGCCGCCGAGCGGGGTGCCGCCCTTGGGCGCCTCGGGCTTCTTCCCGGTGGTGGCGGTGGCCTCCGCACTCGCCCCGGAGAGGTTGCCGGCGGCGTCCCTGGCCTGGACGGTGTAGCGATAGAGGGTGTTCTCCGCCAGGCCGGTGTCGGAGTGCGCGGTGGCCGTCACGTCGACGACCTTGGTTCCCCCGGTGCCGCCGGTGCGGGTGACCTTGTAGCCGGTCACCCCGACGTTGTCGGTGGAGGCGTTCCAGGTCAGTGCGATCGAGACACCGGTCGCGGCCGCCGTGACACCGGTCGGCGTGCTGGGCTTCTCGGTGTCCGGAACCTCGGGGGTGCATGGGTCGGCGGCGTTGCCGGTCACGACGCCGTTCTTGACGGTGCTGACGCCGGTGCCGATGGTGTAGTCGGCGCCGTTGTTGTTGTCCCAGGTGCCGGAGCCGTTGTTGAAGGCGGCCTTGAGCCCGGTGGCCGAGCCCAGGCTGACAGTCTTCTTGGCCCAGTCGGTGCAGGCGGTCTCGTTCATGGGGACGCCGGGGACGGCGGTCCAGGCGCCGCCGGTGGGCTGGTAGTGGATGTTGGCGGTCGTCCAGCCCTTGGTCTTCTTGTAGAAGTAGACGACGGCCTGGTTGCCCGGTGGTTCGCCTCCCGAGCACGGGTCACCCGACGTCACCTGGCCGCCGGAGACCTTCACGGTCCCGGTGCCGATGGTGTAGTCGGCGCCGTTGTTGTTGTCCCAGGTGCCGGAGCCGTTGTTGAAGGCGGCCTTGAGCCCGGTGGCCGAGCCCAGGTCGACGGTCTTCTTCTTCCAACCGGCGCAGGCGGTCTCGTTCATGGCGACGCCGGGGACGGCGGTCCAGGCGCCGCCGGTGGGCTGGTAGTGGATGTTGGCGGTCGTCCAGCCGGTGGCGTAGTAGACGGTCACGCTGTTGGCGGCCAGGGCCGCGGACAGCGGGACGACGGCGGAGGTCAGGCCGAAGGCCGCGACGGTGAGCAGTCTGAGGGCGCGTTTGGGAGATGAGCGCATGGGGTTCCTCTGTGTGAGGCGGTGGGGGGATGGTCCGGGGCGCCGGTGGGCGCCCGGGATGGTGAGCCGGGCCGAGGCCCGGCCAGGAGGTCAGCGCCAGCTGTCGTTGCGCGTCGCGGTGCCGCTCGCCGGGGTGGTGAAGGACCGGTTGGGGTCGCTCTCCCACGTCACCGAGCCGTCGGGGTTCTTCTTGATGTACTTGTAGGAGACCGCGGTGTTGGCCGGCAGGTTGGCCGTGACCTTCCAGACCGGGTAGTCGGCCGATGAGAGCGCCACCGCGTTGGCGGGGTTCCAGCTGCCCAGTTCGGCGATGTCGCCGACCACGAAGACGTTCTGGCCGTAGGAGGTCGTCACGTTCGCGTTGAAGGAGGTGGCGACCTTACCGGGGTTCACCGTCGGGGTGGGGCTGGGTTCGGGGCCGCAGGGGGAGGTGGCGTTGGCGGTCACGACGCCGTTCTTGACCGTGCTCACCCCGCGGCCGATGGTGTAGTCGGAACCGCCGTTGTTGTCCCAGGTGCCGGAGCCGTTGTTGAAGGCGGCCTTGAGCCCGGTGGCGGTGCCGAGGGCGACGGTCTTCTTCTTCCAGCCGGCGCAGGCGGTCTCGTTCATGGCGACGCCGGGGACGGCGGTCCAGGCGCCGCCGGTGGGCTGGTAGTGGATGTTGGCGTCTGCCCAGGTGGTGGAGTAGTAGACGGTCGCGTCACCGGGCGGCGGGTCGGTCGGCCTGACGCCGCCGACGTGGATGGCGACCGCGCTCTTGCCGGGGACGGTCACCGAGGCGGAGCCGTTCGAGTCGACGGTCACCGTGCCGCCGCCCACGTCGTTGGAGTAGGTTCCGGCGGGCAGGCCGGTGGAGAAGGTACGGGTGACGCTGCCGCTCTCGTTGTTGATCGCGACCCAGCCCTTGTTGCCGCGGCTGAAGGCGATCACGTTGTTGCCGTTGTCGTACCAGTTGCCGACCGAGGTGCCGGCGACGGCGCGGTTGAAGCCGACCATCCCGCTCATCTGGCGGTGGAAACAGGTCCACTGGCCGTTGCCGCAGTTGACGTCGGTGACGAAGCCGCCGTTGGCGGACGGCGGGCCGCCCTCGCTGTCGCCCCAGGTGAACCCGGAGTAAACGCGCTGGGTGCCGTACGGCCAGGCCAGCATGAAGACGTTGGCCAGCTTGTAGGCGTCGCCGTACTTGTAGTTCATGGTCGAGCCGTTACGCTCGGTGTCGTGGTTGTCGATGAAGACCACGGCCTTGTCGCTGGGCACCGACAGGCCCCAGCTCTGACCGAAGCTCTGCAGGTTCTTGATCTGCCCGGCGAACTGCTCCTTGAGTTTGCGTCCGTACACGAACTCGTGCACGTCGCCGATCCCGGTGTACTGGCTCGGGGTGATCGCCTCGTTGTCGCCCTGGATGACCTCCTGGTGGATGTAGGGCGAGCCGGTCAGCTTGCCCTTGATCGCGGCCAGGTCGCCCGGGTTGATGTGCTTGGCGGCGTCGATGCGGAAGCCGTCCACGCCCAGGGAGGTCAGCTTGTTGAGGTAGCCGGCGATCTGGTCGCGGACGTACTCGGAGCCGGTGTTGAGGTCGGACAGACCGACCAGCTCGCAGTTCTGCACCCGCCAGCCGTCGTTTTTGTAGTCGGAGCCGTTGATCCCGCAGGTGGGGGAGTGGAAGTCGGCGGATGAGTAGAGCCCCGGGTAGTTGTACTTGCCGAAGCTGTAGCCGCCGTAGCTGGTGCTGCCCTGGCCGGTCATGTGGTTGATGACGGCGTCGGCGTGGACCTTGACGCCCGCCGCGTGGCAGGCGTTCACCATGTTCCTGAACGCGTTCTCGTCACCGAACTTGCTGGTGAGGGTGTAGCGGGCGGGCTGGTAGATGTCCCACCAGACCGAGCCGCCCTTGGACATCGAGTCACTCGGCGGCGAGACCTGCACGGCGGAGTATCCGGCCGGGCCGAGGACGTCGGTGCACTCCCTGGCGACGGAGTTCCAGTTCCAGTTCCACAGCTTGACGATCGGGCCGGGGGTGGGCGGTGCCGCCTGGGCGGGGGTGCTCAGCGCGACGGGCACCACGACCGCGGCGCCTGCCAGCGCGCTTAACGCCGTGGCAACGATGAGTCTGTAGGGTTTCATGAGTGGGGGGCCTCCAGGATCGATGGACGGGTTCCCTGGCCGGGCCGGGTGCTGCAACACCTGGCCCGGCCGTCTTTCCGGGGTATGCGGGGGTCAGGGCTGGACGAAGACGGCGACCGTGCGTGCCGGGACCGTCAGCGTGCCCGTGGCGGGGTCGAACGTCGACTGCTTCACGACGGCGTCGTCGCCGGCCGTCTGGACGGGGTGGAGCGTCACCTGGGTGCCCTTCAGCGCGGCGACGGTCTGCGGCCGTGTCTCGGGGGTCGCGTTGAAGACGACGGTGATCGACTTCCAGCGCGGGTCGATCCCCGAGGCGTCCAGGTGCATGGTCACCACACCCGGGGTCTCCGAGGTGCCGCTGGTCGGGAAGGTCAGGCGCTTCTGCACCTCGGCCAGGCTGCCGAGACCGAAGGCCGGGGAGGACGAGCGGATCTTCAACAGCTCGCCGTAGCGGGCGCGGGCCGCGCCGATCGCCGCGCAGTCCGGCTTCAGCGCCGGGTCGGCGAGCAGCGGCCTGGCGTACTGCCACTTGTCCTCGTTGTCGGCCTTCGGGGGGAGCCCGGCGCCGAAGCCGTTGCCCGCCGAGCAGTCCCAGAGCAGCCGGTTGAACCAGTCGCCGGAGTCGTAGGAGTTGCGGTCCAGCGACTTGGAGCGGAGCCGCTCGCTGCCGGCGTGCACGAACGAGGTGCCCTGCCCGAGCACGGCCGTGGCCAGCGAGAGCGACTGCATGCGCACCCGGTCGGCCATGGTGGTGGCCTGCGGCAGCTTGTAGGCCAGCGCGTCGAACAGCGTCTCGTTGTCGTGGGCGTCGACGTAGGTGACGACCTCGCCCGGCGAGGCGGTGTATCCGGCGGGGGAGCCGTTGTAGTCGACCTGCGAGCCCTTGACCTGTCTGCCGTTCGAGGCGGTGAAGGTGTAGTCGCGGAGGTTGCCGGCCAGCCCGACCTTGATCAGGTCCTGGTAGCCGAGCAGCCGGGCCCGCTGCTGCGCCTCGTCGCCGTTGGCGGGCGACCCGTTGGGCGCCCCGGCCAGTCCCGAGCCGAAGCCCTGGACCCGCGGGTCGGGGTCGAACGGGCTGCCGCCACGGACCGCGTCACGGAGCCGGTCGCTGAAGGTGCCGATCCCGGTGCCCGCCATGTTGGCCTGGGTGGCCTGCTCGAAGCGGGCGTTGTCGGCGACCTCGCCGAAGTTCCAGCCCTCCCCGTACAGGATGATCGACTTCCCGTCCACGCCGTCGCGGGCCACGGTCAGCCTGTCCAGGGCGGCGCGGACCGCGAGCATGTTCGCCTTGGGGTGGTGGCCCATCAGGTCGAACCTGAAGCCGTCCACCTTGTACTCGCGGGCCCAGGTGACGACGGAGTCGACGACGAGTTTGCCCATCATGGCGTGCTCGGGCGCGGTGTTGGCGCAGCAGGTGGAGGTGGCCACGGTGCCGTCGTCGAGCAGCCGATGGTAGTAGCCGGGCACGATCCGGTCGAGCACCGAGGTGGAGTCCTGGCCGGCGGCGTGGGTGTGGTTGTAGACCACGTCCATCACCACCCGCAGACCCGCCCCGTTCAGCCCGCCGACCATGCTCCGGAACTCCTTGATCCGCGAGGACCCCTCGGGGTCGGCGGCGTAGGAGCCCTCGGGCACCGTGTAGTGCAGCGGGTCGTAGCCCCAGTTGAAGGAGTCTCCTGCCGCGGTGCGCGCGACGCAGGCCTGCTGCTCCTCGGAGTCGGGGGGCATCGAGGCCAGGTCGCAGTCGGGCTCGGTCCGCTCCGCCCGGCGCTCGGGGACCGTCGCGATGTCGAAGACGGGCAGCAGGTGCACGTGGGTCAGGCCGTCCTTGGCCAGCCCGCGCAGCTCCTTCATCCCCGCCGAGTCGCCGGTGAAGGCCGAGTAGGTGCCGCGGCTGGAGGCGGGGACCGTCGTGTCGGAGGCGGAGAAGTCGCGCACGTGCAGTTCGTAGATCGACGCCTTCTCCTGCGGCACCGCCTTGGGTTTGGCAAGTGACGACCAGCCGTCGGGCCGCAGGGAACGGTCGGACAGGTCGACGAGCTGGCTGCGGCCCGAGCCGGCGGCCAGCGACAGGCTGTAGGGGTCGGTCACCTCGTTGGTGACGATCTTGCCCTCGGCGGGCGCGTAGACCGTGACCAGGAAGGTGTAGTAGCGGTTCTTCCAGCCCTGCTGCCCGCGGACCGACCAGATGCCGGTGCCGTCGTCGCGCCGCATGGCGTGGACGGTGCGGGCCCCGCCGGAGGGGTCGCGGTAGAGCGCCAGCTCGACCTTGCGCGCCGTCGGCGCCCAGACCGACAGGCCGGGCGTGCCACCGCTCCATGAGGGACCGAGGCCGGCGGTCGCCGCCTTGGCGTGCAGGTCGTCGAGTACGCCGGGCAACTGCACGCCGGTGGCGGCCAGCAGCACGCCCGAGGCGTCGCGCTCGACGGCCACGACCTGGCCGCGCAGTGCCTTTCCGACGAGGTCGGCGTCACGCGGGTCGACCGTGAACGCGGCGTGCCCGGCCAGGTGCGGCCACTTCGCCTGCTGCGCCTCGGTGAGCGCTCCGGGAAGGAGGCGGATGATCCGGATGTCGCCGGTCAGCTCGCCCTTGGCATAGGTGATGTCGCCCTTCTCGGAGAAGGCCAGGGAGTGCCGGAGCGAGGACGACGGCTCGACCTTCCACACCACGGTGCCGCGGTCGATCCAGTGCGCCGAGGACTTCGACAGGTCGGCGTCCGCGCCGCGTGCCGCCGGCTGTGGCAGCAGGTAGCCCTCGGTGGCCGCGGTCCGCCAGGCTTCGTGGCCGGTCGCCGTGAGGTCCAGCGCCTGGTTGTCGGGAAGGTCTTTCTCGTCACCCTTGTGGATGATGTAGCTCACGTTCTTGGCCCCCTCGGTCAGGGGGACGCGGAAGTAGACGCCGAAGGCGTCTTCGCCCGTGGGCTGGAGCGGGGTGGCCCACTCGGTGGGCTGGGCCACGTCACCCCACAGGTGCAGTCCCCAGCCTTCATATTTCCCGTCGGGACGGTGGTAGTGCAGGATCGCCACGTTCTCGGCCGAGGCCCGGGTCGGGTGGATCTTCGCCACGCCCGAGACGACGGCGGCCTCCGGCTGGAGTGCCGGGGTGAACGACTGGTCGGGGCCGGGATCCTTGGTGTCGCCCTTGTGGATGATGAAGTTCACCGGCGTCGAGGCGTTCTTCAGCGGGACCTTCCAGAACGCGCCGTAGGAGTCGGTGCCGTCCGGCGGGCGCGGGGTGGCCCACTCGGTGGGCACCCCGTCGGCGAGCCCGTCGCCCCACAGGTGCAGGCCCCAGCCGTCGTAGTTCTTGTCCGGCCTGCTGTAGCGGATCGTCGTGTAGCCCTGGGCGGCCGCGCGGGACAGGTGCGTCTCCGCGTTCCCCTCCGCGAGCCAGACCTCGCCGTTCCTGGCGGGGTTGACGACCCGGTCACCGCCGTCCTTCTCGTCACCCTTGTGGGCGATGATCCCGACGTTGGACGCGCCGGGCTTGAGCTTGATCCAGGCGAAACGGCCGTAGGCGTCCTCGCCGGTGAGCTTGAGCGGCTCGGCCCATTCCGTGGGATTCTCGACGTCGCCCCAGACGTGCAGGCCCCAGCCGTCGTAGTTCTCGCGCTGGTAGTGCACGACCAGCCAGTCGCGCTTGACCGCGCCCGGCTCCTCGGGGGTGGGCTCGGCGCCGACGGTCGCCGCCGCGCTCGCCGAGGCGAAGCGGCCCGCGGAGTCCTTCACCACCGCCTTGTAGGAGATCTTCGTGCCCGCCGCGATGCCGCGCAGGTCGTGGAAGACCCGGAAGGTACGGCCCGCGGGGGAGGCGTTCGGCGCGTCGTCGGTGCCGATCACCTGCCAGGCGTCCCCGCCGACCTTGGCGGCGAAGGTGACCTGGTCGAAGCCGCCTCCCGGTACGGTCGCGGTGACCGGGATCCGGCCGTCCTCGGCGGTGCCCCTGATCTCGGCTCCCGGCAGGGCGATGGAGACGGCCGGGGCCGTGGACGGGGCGGTGAGCTTCGCGGACGCCTTGTAGACCACCGCCGACAGGGCGGGGACGGTGAGCGCGAGCTTCGTGTCCGAGCCGGTGGTGAGCGCGGCGGCGCCCTCCCCGTACACCCTGGTGAAGGCGGCGCCCGCGGAGAAGGTGGGCACGCTCGCGTTCGCCGGCTGCTCGGCGTTGTTGACCGCCACGACGTACTCGACCTGCCGCGCGGCGTCGATCCTGGAGAAGGCGTAGACGCCGCCTGAGGCGAGCCGTTCGATCTGGGCGCCGTCGGCCAGGGCCGGGTGGGCGTCGCGCAGCGCGGCCAGGGCGGAGATGCCCCGGTACAGCGGGTGGGAGGGGACGAAGTTGTCGCGCGCGTGGGTCGCGTCGGTACCGATCAGGTCGTCGCTCAGGTAGCTCTCGGTCTTCGAGGCGAACATGGACGCGCGGGCGTCCTGGTCGCCGCCCTTGCCGGTGAAGCCCTGCTCGTCTCCGTAGTAGACGACCGGCTGGCCCCGGGTGAGGTACATCAGCTCGTGTGCGAGCAGGTCCCTGCGGAGCAGCTCGGAGTCGGGCGCGCCGGGGTTGTCCTGGGAGATGAAACGGCCGATGCGGCCCATGTCGTGGTTGCCGAGGAAGGTCGGCAGCGACGCGGCGTTGCTGTCGGCGTCGGTGTGGTAGTCGTCGCCGGCGTACAGCTGGGCCAGCCGCGCCGCGCCCGCGGTGCCGCCGCTGAAGGAGCGGGCGGCCTCCTGGAAGGGGAAGTCCAGGGTGGCGTTCATCTGGCCCCGGGTGGAGTAGCGGCTGGTGAAGGCGGGCTCGCTGGAGTAGACCTCGCCGAACATGAAGAACCGCTTGTTGCCGTGCTGGGCCGCGTAGCCGCGCAGGGCCGGGGAGAACTTCTCCCAGAACTCCATGTTCACGTGCTTGGCGGTGTCGATGCGGAAGCCGTCGAGGCCGGTCTCGCGCACCCACGTCTGATAGATGTCCGTCATGCCCTTGACGACCTCGGGACGCTCGGTCCACAGGTCGTCGAGGCCGAAGAAGTCGCCGTACTGGTCGTTCTCACCGCTGAAGGTGGAGTCGCCTCGGTTGTGGTACATCGTCGGGTCGTTCAGCCAGGACGGGGTCTTGGCCTTCTTGGGAGCGACCGGGGTGTACGGGAACGAGCCGGTGTCCACCTTGGGGAAGGTGTTCTTGCCCGCGTAGGCCCGGTCGTCGAACGGCACGCCGTCGGTGTCGACGTAGGGATAGGCGCCCTTGGACCGGTAGGAGTAGGTCTTCTCCGCGTAGTCGATCACATCGGCCGTGTGGTTGGTGATGATGTCGAAGAAGACCTTCATCCCGCGCCGGTGCGCCTCGCGCACCAGTTCCTTCATCTGGGCGTTGGTGCCCAGGTGCGGGTCGATCCTGGTGAAGTCGGTGATCCAGTAGCCGTGGTAGCCGGCCGAGACGTTCGCGCCGGTGCCCTGCACGGGGCGGTTGACGAACGCCGGAGTGATCCAGATCGCGGTGCTGCCCAGGTTCTTGATGTAGTCGAGCTTGCCGAGCAGCCCCTTGAGGTCGCCGCCCTGGTAGAAGCCCTTGTGGGTCGGGTCGAAGCCGGTGGTGAGCCGGTCGCCGGACAGGCCGCCCCGGTCGTTGCCGGTGTCGCCGTTGGCGAACCTGTCGGTCATCGCGAAGTAGAAGCGCTCGCGGCTCAGGTCGGCGCGGAGCGCGTCGCGGGCGAGGTCTCTGTCGGAGGGCTCCGCCGTACGGCTCAGCGCGGAGACGACCCCGGCCGGGGCCGGGGTCGCCTGGAGCGCGGCGGCGGGTGAGGCGGATACAGCGAGCGAGGACGTGAGCAGGACCGCCGCGACGGCGGCCCCGGCGATGCGGGCGCCTACGCCCGGTCGTGACGTACCCACGCGCCGCGGGGGGAGCGGCCAGACCACCAAGGCCTCCACATATGTAAGTGTTTCGGGGGTGTTGCCCGGAAGTTACTCACTGGACATGATCTATGCAATGCCTTGCAGAAATTTCCTGAAATATGTTCTGAACCAGCCCTGGGGCGTGGGCCTCCGGCCTGCCGGTCTCCGGACCGCGACCCTTCAGACCGCTCAGACCCTGAGCTTTCAGACCGCGAGCCAGAGCGCGGTGTCGGCGGGGATCGAGCCGTCCGCACCGAGCGGGCCGCTGGAGACCAGCGGCTCGCCGGTCAGGCCGAACTCCGCCGGGGTGACCGGGCTGTCGCTGATGTTGACCACCACGACCAGGCCGGGCTCGCGGGCGATGACCAGCACGTCCTCCGGCGAGTCCAGCCACTTCACCTGGCCGCCGCCGAGCGCCGGGTGTTCCCTGCGGATCCGCAGCGCGGTCCGGTAGAGGTTCAGGGTCGAGTCCGGGGCGTCCTCCTGGGCATCCGCGGTGAGGAGCTCCCAGGACGCCGGCTGCGGCAGCCACGGCCTGGCGGCGCCCGTCGGGCCGAACCGGAAACCCTCGGTCACCGTTCCGCCCCAGGGCAGCGGCACCCGGCAGCCGTCACGGCTCTCCCCGGTGCGGAGGAACGCCGGATCCTCGCGCAGTTCGTCCGGAAGGTCGAGCACCTCGGGCAGGCCCAGCTCCTCGCCGTTGTAAAGGTACGCCGAGCCGGGCAGCGCCAGCATCAGCAGGGTGGCCGCGCGGGCCCGGCGCAATCCCGTCTCGCCGTCGCCGTACCTGGTCACGTGCCGCCACTTGTCGTGGTTGGACAGCACCCAGGTGGTGGGCGCGCCGACCAGCTCCGCCTCGGCCAGCGACCTGTCGATGACGGTGCGGAACGACTTGGCATGGAAGTCGGCCATCATGAAGTCGAAGTTGAACGCCTGGTGCAGCTCTTCCGTGCCGATGTAGCGGGCCAGCCGCTCCGGCGTGGCGACCCAGGCCTCGGCGACCCCGATCCGGCCTCCCGGGTAGCTGTCCAGGATCGGCCGCCATTCGCGGTAGATGTCGTGCACGCCGTCCTGGTCGAAGTACGGCACGAGCTCGTCGCCGAGCATCTCCGCCTGGCGGCCGTCCTCGTCGCTGCTCCGGCCGACCGACGGCAGCCCTTCGGCCTTGATCATGCCGTGCGCCACGTCGACCCGGAAGCCGTCCACCCCCCGGTCCAGCCAGAAGGTCAGGATGTCGCGGAACTCGGCCCGGACCTCCGGGTTCTCCCAGTTCAGGTCGGGCTGCTCGGGGGCGAACAGGTGCAGATACCACTGGCCGTCGGGCAGCCGGGTCCACGCCGGGCCGCCGAAGATGGACTCCCAGTCGTTGGGCGGCAATTCGCCGCTCTCGCCCAAGCCCTCGCCGAACATGTACCAGTCGCGCTCGGGGGAGCCGGGCCCGGCCGCGAGCGCCGCCTGAAACCGCGGGTGCGCATCGGAGGAATGGTTGGGCACCAGGTCCACGATGACCCGGATGCCCAGTCCGTGCGCGTCGCCGATCATCTGGTCGAAGTCGCCGAGGCTGCCGAAGCGCGGGTCCACGTCGCGGTAGTCGGCCACGTCGTAGCCGCCGTCGGCCAGGGGTGAGGTGTAGAACGGGCTGAGCCAGATCGCGTCCACGCCCAGGGCCTTCAGGTACGGCAGCCTGCTCCGCACGCCCTGGAGGTCGCCGGTGCCGTCACCGTCGGCGTCGGCGAAGCTGCGCGGGTAGACCTGATACACGACCGCGTCGCGCCACCAGTCGTCGTTGCCAAGGATGGTCACTGGTTGTTCCTCCCGGGGATGGTCCGGACCGCAGCTCCCCGCGATGTCCGTTGACGCGAATGGGTGTCCGTGATGTCCGGTGAAGGATCCCGTGCGGCTCTGGGGGCGTCAAGCTGGCTTTCAGCAAGTTTCAGATGCCGATTGGATGTCAACCTCTAGTTTTCGATCTTCTAAATCAGGACAAATCGGTCGATTGGGGATGTATTGCAAGCGACTTCCTGCGGCCAGATAGCGGTCTGATAACTCTGCTTCGCAAGTTCTTCCAAAGCTTGCAACCAATCGCTAACGTCCGGGAAACATAAGCCACATCAAGGTCAAGATCATTTAAACGTGACGCGAAGCGTGAAAGTGGTCATAAAAGATCTTTATGTTGAAAACCTCACAGACCACGAGGAGATCCCATGCGCGTCCGTGTTGCGGGTGCCGCCACCACGGTGGCGGCCTTGGCTCTTGCCGTCACGGCCTGTGGCGGCGGCGGGACGCCTGGCGAGGCGGCCCCCAGCGCGACGGCCGACACTTCGGCCGCCACCTCGGCCCCCGCGAAGGACAAGGGCAACGGCAAGCTCGTCATCTGGGTCGACCCGAACCGGACCAAGGCCCTGAAGCCCTTCGCCGACGAGTTCGGCACCGAGAACGGTGTCACCGTCGAGGTGAAGGAGATCAGCGACAACAACCAGCAGGCCTTCGTCGCCGCCTCGCAGCAGGGCAGCGGTCCCGACGTGATGGTCGGCGCGCACGACTGGATCGGCAACCTGGTCCAGAACGGTGCCATCGACCCGGTGAACCTGACCGCCGAGCAGCAGGCGTCGTTCCCCGAGATCGCGTTGAAGGCGGTCACCTTCAACGGCCAGGTATACGGCGCGCCGTACGCCGTGGAGAACATTGCGCTGATCCGCAACACCAAACTGGTCCCCGACGCCCCGGCCTCCATCGAGGAACTGGTCAAGACCGGCACGAAGCTGAAGAAGGACGGCAAGGTCAAGGAGATCCTCTGCCTGCCGGTCACCCAGCGCGGCGACGCCTTCCACATCTACCCGATCTTCGCCTCGGGCGGCGGCGCCCTGTTCGGAGCCACCGACTCCGGCGACCCCGACCCCAAGCAGGTCCTGATCGGCTCCGAGGGCTCGGTCGCGGCGTTCGGCAAGCTGAAGGACCTCGGGGAGAAGGGTGACGGCGCGCTGAAGACCTCGCTCACCAACGAGAACTCCATCCCGAACTTCGCCGCGGGCAAGTGCGCCTTCCTGATCTCCGGCCCGTGGGCGATGGCCGACGTGAAGAAGAGCGGCCTGAGCTACGACATCACCGCGGTCCCGGGCTTCGAGGGGGGCAAGCCCGCGACCCCGTTCGTCGGCGTGCAGTCCTTCTTCGTCGCCTCCAAGGGCAGCAGCAAGGCCCTGGCCCAGGAGTTCGTGAGCAACTACGTCACCAACCCGGATGTCGCCAAGGCCCTCTACGAGGCCGACCCGCGCCCGCCGGCGCTGACCGCCGCGCTGGAGGCGGTCAAGGCCACCGACCCCGACGCCGGCAAGTTCATGGACGCGGGCAAGAGCGGCTTCCCGATGCCGGCCATCCCCGAGATGGCCGCCATCTGGGAGCCCTTCGGCATCGCCGAGACCGCCGTGGTCAAGGGCGGCGACCCGGCCAAGGCCGCGGCCGCCGCGCAGAAGGCCATCGACGACTCGCTGAAGAACTGACCCGGGACGACCGATGTCCACTCCGGAGCTGAAGACGGCCAGGGAGGGCGGGAGCCCTCCCCGGCCGGGGCCGCGAGGCGAGACCGGAAAGCACGGCCCGGCTCCCAGACGACGCGAGATCACCACGGCCTTCGTGGTGAGCCGGATCGCCGTGCTCGGCGTCGTGGCGGCGGTCCTGCTCTACGCGGTGCCCCCGCTGATCGCCACCGAGGCCTGGGCCGCGCTCGCGCTCCTGAGCCTCGTCACCGCGGTCGTCGGCTACCTCTACCTGAGCCGCCGACACGTCCCGGCCAAGTATCTGGTGCCGGGCACGATCTTCCTGATCGCCTTCCAGGTCCTCCCGGTCGTCTACACGATGACCACGGCCTTCACCAACTTCGGTGACGGCCACCGCGGAGACAAGCAGGCGGCGATCGCGGCGATCGAGTCCGGCTCGGTGAAGCAGACGCCCGGCTCGCCCGAGTACGGCCTCACCACCGCGCTCAAGGGTGACGAACTGGTCTTCCTACTGGTCGACACCAAGACCAAGCAGGTTCAGGTCGGGGCCGCGGACGGGCTCACCCCGCTGCCCGGCGCGAAGGTCAGCCTCAGCGGCAAGGTCACGCAGGCCCCCGGCTACACCGTCCTGACCACCCCGCAGGCGGCCGAACGCGGGCCGGAGATCTCCGCCTTCTCCGTCCCCACCCCGAATGGTGCCATCAAGGCCAACGGCCTGAGCCGGGCCGTCGAGGGCAGGGCGCAGAAGACCTACAACACCTTGTGCGACTGCATCGTCGACGCCGAGACCGGCGAGCGCTGGACGGCCGACGAGTCCAAGGGCTTCTTCACCGACCCCTCGGGCCAGAACCTCGCGCAGGGCTGGCAGGTCAACATCGGTTTCGCCAACTTCGCGCGGGCCCTCACCGACCCGGCCATCTCCGGCCACTTCTTCGGCGTCTTCGTGTGGAACACGTTCTTCGCGGTGGCGTCCGTGGCAGCCACGTTCGGGCTGGGCATGGGAGTGGCACTCGTGCTGCACCACCCGCGGATGCGGGGCACGAAGATCTACCGGATCGCCCTGATCCTGCCGTACGCGATGCCGTCCTTCGCGATGCTGATGGTCTGGCGGGACATGTTCAACCGGGACTTCGGTCTGATCAACCAGATGTTCGGGCTGAGCCTGGACTGGCTGGGCGAGCCGACCACGGCCAGGTTCGCGGTCATCCTGGTCAACCTCTGGCTAGGCTTCCCCTACATGTTCCTGGTGACCACCGGCGCGCTGCAGGCGATCCCCAGGGAGTTGACTGAGGCGGCCGGCATCGACGGTGCCTCACCGGCGTACGCCTTCCGCAAGGTGACGCTGCCGCTGCTCCTGGTGGCACTCACCCCGCTGCTGATCTCCTCCTTCGCGTTCAACTTCAACAACTTCAACGCGATCCAGCTCACCACCCAGGGCGGCCCGTTCTCGGCGGAAAGCCCCCAGGTCGGAGCCACCGACCTGCTCATCACCTACACGTTCCGGCTGGCGTTCGGCACCGGCTCGGCACAGTTCGGCTTCGCCGCGGCGATCTCGGTCTTCATCTTCACGATCGTGGCCGTCGTCTCGGCGATCACGTTCCGGCAGACCCGCCGCCAGGAGGAGGTGTACTCATGACGCGCTGGTTCAAGCAGGTCGGCTGGCGCCATCTGGTGGTGCTCGCGGTGGTGGCGTTCGCGCTCTTCCCGATCCTGTTCGTGGTCTCCGCGGCGATCAACCCGCTGGGCACGCTCGCCTCCTCGGAACTCCTGCCGACCGGGGCGAGCCTGGACAACTTCGTCAACCTGTTCAGCTCCGACGTCTATCCGTTCGGGCGGTGGTTCATCAACTCGATCGTCATCGCGCTGTCCGCCTCGTTCGCGAGTCTGCTGCTGAGCATGTTCGCGGCCTACGCCTTCAGCCGCATGCGCTTCCAGGGCCGCCGGACGGGCCTGCTGGCGCTGTTGCTGATCCAGATGTTCCCGCAGTTCCTGGCGATCGTGACGATCTTCATGATCTTCACGAAGGTCACCGAGCTCTACCCGGCCTTCGGCTTCGACACGGCTTGGGGCCTGATACTGCTCTACCTCGGCGGCGCGCTCGGCGTGAACACCTGGCTGATGAAGGGCTTCCTGGACACGATCCCCAAGGAGCTCGACGAGTCGGCGACGGTCGACGGCGCCACGCACGCGCAGATCTTCTGGCGGATCATCCTGCCGCTGGTGACGCCGATCATCGCGGTCACCGCGATGCTCGCGTTCATCGGCACGATGAGCGAGTTCATCATCGCCAACATCTTCCTGCGCGACCCGGAGAGCAAGACCCTCGCGGTCGGTATGTTCGGCATGATCGCCGGTGACGGCCGCAACGCCAACTTCGGCATGTTCGCCGTGGCCACGCTGATCACCGCGGTCCCCACGGTCGGGGTCTTCCTCTGGCTGCAGAAGTACATCGTCTCCGGTCTCACCGCCGGAGCGGTCAAGGGCTAGGGGGTGCCCTACCCCCTCGGAAACGAAGGACAAGTCGCGACCCCGGGCGCGTCCACGGGCTGAAACGTCGACTCCTCATCACGAAAGGACAGGAATGCGTCTCATCGACGAGCCACACCACGACGGTTCAGCCCTCTACGTCTCCACCCTGACGCCCGCGCTCGGCGAGCGGGTCACGGTCTGGGCGCGGATCCCGCGCGCCATGGAGGTCACCGCGGTGCACGTCCGCACCACGTACGACGGCGAGCCGCACTTCACCGCCGCCCAGATCGACCCGGACCGCACCGGTCGGGCGATCGGCGGGTACGGCCCCGCCGACGTGTGGTGGAAGGCGGAGGTGACCGCGCACAACCCGGTCACGCCGTACCGCTTCTACCTGCGCCGCGACACCGGGAAGCCGGTCTGGCTGACCGCTGCGGGCGTGGTCGGGCACGACCTGCCCGACGCCACCGACTTCCGCCTGGTGACGCACGCCGCGCCGCCGGACTGGACCGGCGAGTCGATCATCTACCAGATCTTCCCCGACCGCTTCGCCCGCTCCGCGCAGGCGGGCCCGCTGGACCCGGCCGGCCTGCCGGAGTGGGCGCTGCCTCGGGAGTGGGACCGGGACGAGGTGATCGGACGCGGCCCCGGCACCGCGGAGCAGTTCTTCGGCGGCGACCTGGACGGCATCACCGAGCACTTGGACCACATCCAGTCGCTCGGGGCCGACACCGTCTACCTGACCCCGGTCTTCCCCGCGCGCTCCAACCACCGTTACGACGCCTCCACCTTCGACGCCGTGGATCCGCTGCTCGGGGGGGACGAGGCGCTGCGGCGGCTGTCGGACGCGCTGCACGCCCGGGGCATGCGGCTCGTCGGCGACATCACCACCAACCACTGCGGTGACGCGCACGAGTGGTTCGCCGCCGCGAGCTCCGACGTGGCCGCGCCGGAACGGGAGATGTTCTACTTCGACCCCGAGACCGGCGACTACGAGTCGTGGTGCGGGGTCAAGAGCCTGCCCAAGCTCAACTGGGGCAGCCCGCTGGTGCACGAGCGCATGATCGCCACGCTCCGCCACTGGCTGGGCACCCTGGACGGCTGGCGGGTCGACGTGGCCAACATGACCGGCCGTCGCGGCGCCGACGAGTACACCCACGAGGTGGCGGCGCTGCTGCGGCGTGAGGTCGCCGCCGCGCTGCCCGAGGCGACCCTCGTCGCCGAGCACGCTCACGACGCCGCGGGCGACCTGGACCGCGACGGCTGGCACGGCACCATGAACTACCTGGGATTCACCCGTCCGGTCTGGCGCTGGCTGCGCGGCGCCGAGCTCGACCTGCCCGACTTCCTCGGCGTGCCGGGCGGCGTCCCGGAGCAGGACGGCCCTGGCACGCTGGACACCGTCCGCGTGTGCGGCGCTCGCATGTCGTGGCGCTCGCTTACCCACTCCTGGCAGCTGCTCGACTCCCACGACACGGCCCGCATCCGCACCGTCACCGGCTCCCGCGAGGGACATCTGGTCGCAGCCGGACTGCAGGCCACGCTGCCGGGCGTTCCCATGATCTACGCCGGGAGCGAGTACGGCCTCACCGGCTGGAACGGCGAGAACGCGCGCACTCCGATGCCGTGGAACCGGCCGGACGATCGGGACGAGACGACGCTGGAGGCCTACCAGGCCCTGTTCGGGCTCCGGCGTAGCGAGCCCGCGCTGCGCCACGGCGGCCTGCGCTGGCTGCACGCCGACGCCGACAGCCTGGTGTTCCTGCGTGAGACCGCGTCGGAGTCGTTGCTGGTGTCGGCGCGGCGGGCGGCCGGAGACCCGGTCACGCTACCGCTGGGCGCGTCCGTGACCGGCGTCCACGGCGCGGACGACCTCGCGGCGGACGCGGCGGGCGAGGTGACGCTGCCCGGCGACGGCCCGAGCCTGCGGATCTGGAGGCTGGGACGCGCCCCGCAGATGTAAGGCGGGACCCTGTCCGGGATGGCCTCAGAGTTATCCGTCGGGCCGCGCCCCGCGCGACCCAGCGGACCTCCCAAGCACCATCGAATGTCGAGAATCGGGGGATACTTCATGACCGATCTGATCCGCGATCGACACAGCGGGACCGCCACCACCTGGTGGCGGGACGCGGTGATCTACCAGGTCTACGTCCGCAGCTTCGCCGACGGCAACGGCGACGGGATCGGCGACCTGCTGGGAATCCGCGGCAAACTTGACTACCTGGCGGAGCTGGGGGTGGACGCCCTTTGGCTGACGCCGTTCTACACCTCTCCCATGGCGGATTTCGGCTACGACGTGGCCGACTACCGGGACGTCGATCCGATCTTCGGGACGCTGGCGGACGCCAGGGCGCTGCTGGACGACACGCACGCCCGGGGACTGCGGATGATCGTGGACGTGGTGCCCAACCACACCTCCGACCGGCACGTCTGGTTCCAGCAGGCCCTGGCCGCCGGGCCCGGCAGCCCCGAGCGTGAGCGCTACGTCTTCCGCGAGGGCAAGGGCCCGGACGGCGAGCTGCCGCCCAACGACTGGGAGTCGGTCTTCGGCGGCCCGGCGTGGAGTCGGATTCCCGACGGGCAGTGGTACCTGCGCCTGTTCGCGCCTGAGCAGCCCGACCTGAACTGGGAGAACCCGGAGGTCCACGCCGAGTTCGCGTCGGTCCTGAAGTTCTGGCTCGACCTGGGCGTGGACGGCTTCCGGATCGACGTGGCGCACGGCATGGTCAAGGCCGCGGGGCTGCCCGACGTCGGCCACCCCGACCAGGTCAAGATGATCGGCTCCGAGGTCGTCCCGTTCTTCGACCAGGACGGCGTACACGAGATCCACCGCGCCTGGCGCAGGCTCCTCGACTCCTACCCGGGCGAGCGCATCGGGGTGGCGGAGGCCTGGGCGCCCACGCCCGAGCGTCTGGCCAACTACGTCCGCCCCGACGAACTCCACCAGGCGTTCAACTTCCACTTCCTGACCACCCCCTGGGACGCGGAGCGGTTCCGTGCGGTGATCGAGGAGTCGGTGCTGACCGCCGGCCTGGTGGGCGCGCCGACGACGTGGGTGCTGTCCAACCACGACGTCAGGCGGCACGTCACCCGCTACGGCGGAGGCGAGCTCGGCCTGCGCCGGGCCAGGGCGGCCGCGCTGCTGATGCTGGCCCTGCCCGGCTCCGTCTACGTCTACCAGGGAGAGGAACTCGGCCTTCCCGAGGTGCTCGACCTGCCGGAGGAGTTCCTGCGGGACCCGCAGCGGCTGCGCAACCCCGAGGACGGCCGCGACGGCTGCCGGGTGCCGCTCCCGTGGGCCGCCTCCGGGCCCGACTTCGGATTCGGCCTCCCCGGCAGCGAGGACAGCTGGCTGCCCATTCCCGCCTCGTGGAGCGGGCTCAGCGTCGAGACCCAGCTCGGCGACCCGGACTCCACACTCCGGCTCTACCGGGAGGCTTTGGCCCTCAGACGGGAGCGCGAGGAGCTCGGCGACGGTTCGCTGATCTGGCTCGAGTCGCCCGAGGGTACGCTGTCGTTCGGCCGCGACAGGTTCGTGTGCACGGTCAACCTGACCAGCGAGCCGGTGGACCTGCCGGCCCCGGGCAGGGTGCTGCTGGCCAGCGACCAGCCCGCACTCGTGGGAGACACGGCACGGCTGGCGCCCGACTCCGCAGTGTGGTGGGAGCGCGATGACGATTAGCGGCAGCCTCGCCGGTGGCACCTCACCACGGCTGGTGGACATCGCCGCGCAGGCGGGGGTGAGTGAGGCCACGGTCAGCCGGGTGCTCAACGGCAAGCCGGGGGTGTCGCAGGGGACCAGGCAGGCGGTGCTGACGGCGCTGGACCTGATGGGCTACGAGCGTCCGCAGCGGTTGCGCCAGCGCAGTAACGGGCTGATCGGCCTGGTCACCCCTGAGCTGGACAACCCGATCTTCCCGGCGTTCGCCCAGGCGATCGAGAAGGCGCTGACCCAGCACGGCTACACCCCGCTGCTGTGCACCCAGATCCCCGGCGGGGCGGTGGAGGACGAGTTCACCGAGCTGCTCGTGGAACGCGGGGTCAGCGGCATCGTCTTCGTCTCCGGGCTGCACGCCGACACCACCGCCCGTTCCGACCGCTACATCCAGCTCATCGGGCAGGGCGTGCCCATCGTCCTGCTCAACGGGCACGCCGGTGACGTCCCGGCGCCGTTCATCTCCCCCGACGACCGGGCCGCGGCGCGGCTGGCCGTACAGCATCTGGTGGATCTGGGCCACGAGCGGATCGGCCTGGCCGTCGGGCCGGGCCGGTTCGTGCCGGTGATCCGCAAGATTGAGGGCTACCGGCAGGCGATGGCGCAGCTGCTGGGCATGACCGAGGTGGACGGGCTGATCTCGCATTCGCTGTTCTCGGTGGAGGGCGGGCAGGCGGCGGCGGCGCAGCTGCTGGCGCGCGGCTGTACGGGGATCGTGTGCGCGTCGGACCTGATGGCGCTGGGGGCGATCCGGGCCTGCCGTGACCGGGGGCTCTCGGTGCCGGGGGAGGTGTCGGTGGTGGGGTTCGACGACTCGCCGCTGATCGCGTTCACCGACCCGCCGCTGACCACCGTGCGCCAGCCGGTCCAGTCGATGGTGACCGCCGCCGTCCACACTTTGCTGGAGGCCATCGCCGGCACACCGGGACAGCACTCCGAACTGATCTTCCAGCCTGAGTTCATCGTCAGGGGATCGACGGGATCCGGCCCCAAGGTGCTCCGGTGACGGCTTTCCTCCCCTGACCCCTCTCCCGTCGCCCGAACCCATCCCTTCCCTTCTCCTCAAAGGGGCCGGCATCACCGCCGGTCCCTCTTCCCAGCATGTGCACCATCCGGACCGCCCACGGTCCGGGCTCTCACTCTCGTTCGATCGCGAACAGGAGGGGCTCGACTGGGCGGCGAACCCGGGCGAACTCGACCTCAGCGCTCCCGAGCCGATCGTCGAGGAGCAGCGGGACGGTTCCATGCTCGCCGCCGTGGTCTACAACCACTACGGGTACGCCCCCGAGACGGCCGCCGAGCTCGCCGGGGCCTTCCAGCGCTACGCCCGCATCGCGGTCGAGCACCCGGACAGGCCCCTTCCCGGGCCGGACGCGGGCTAGGGGTGCCGCCCCGGCGGGTCGGTGACGCGCCGGGGCGCTGCCCGATCACCGGAAGGCCTCCGGGGGGCGGCGGCAGCCGTCCTCGCCGTCCGCCCGGCCGCGCACGGTGGCGGCTCCCGTCGGCGGCTGGAGCCGCCACGGGGCCCGCGGGTGAAGCGGAGGTAACGGCTGGCTGTGGGTCCGTCCTTGCGGATCGCTGACCAAACCCCGGGTGTGCGAAGATCTGCGCCTGACACACCTGTGGTGACGGCGATGGAGCGTACCAGAATGAAATCGACGAGACGGTGGGCCACTCCGGTGGCAGGGGCTTTCCTGGCAGGAGGCATGCTCGTCGCACTACCCGAGGCCACCGTGGCGGCGGCGGGCACCGTGTACTACGTCGATTCCAAGGCGGGGGACGACGCCGCGGCGGGCACCTCGGCCGCGGCGCCCTGGCGCAGCCTGGACAACGTCAACGCCGCCACCCTGCGTCCCGGCGACATCGTGCGTCTCAAGCGCGGCAGCGGCTGGCCGGGGGCGCTGAGGTTGTCCGGCCGGGGCACCGCCGCCGGCCCCATCCTGGTCGAGCCGTACGGCAAGGGTGCGGCCCCGAAGATCAGCGGCAGGGGCGAGGACTGCGTGGTGATCTCGGGCTCCTACGTGCGGGTGGTGGGGGTGCGGGCCAGCAACTGCCGGTGGGCCGGCTTCGAGGTCGGCGGCAGCCGCAACGAGCTCGACCGGATCATCGCCGACCGTAACGTCACCGGGGTTCAGTTCTTCGGCGCGTACAACGTGGTCAGGAACAGCGTCCTGAGTGACAACAACCGCATGAGCGTCAACGACGAGGGCGGTGACAACGACTCCGGAGCCTTCGGCGTGCTGCTCAACGGTGACGACAACCTCGTCACCGGGAACCTGATCACCGGCAGCTACGCGAGCAGCAAGGACTACGGCACCGACGGCGCCGCGGTCGAGGTGTTCAACGGCGACCGCAACCGGATCACCCACAACGTGGCCAGGGAGAACAAGACCTTCGTCGAGCTGGGCGCGCAGAAGGGCAAGACCGCCGAGGGCAACATCTTCGCCCACAACGTGGTGACCGCCTCGCGCAAGAGCACCTCCTTCCTCGTCACGCGCGGCGCCCGCCACGCGGTCGGGCCGGTGAAGGGCACCATCGCGGTGCACAACTCGGTCTACCTGCCCGCCCGCAGCACCCTCGGCTGGGCCTGCCACGACGGTTGCTCGCCGAACATCCTGAAGCTGCGCAACAACATCATCATGGTCGGCGGGCAGGTGGGCTTCGAGGACGGCAAGGGAGCCGATGAGGACGCCGGTGTCTACAAGGGCCGTTCCCTCAAGTTCAAGCTCGGCCCCAGGTCGATCGTGGCCGATCCCCGTTTCAGAAGCCGGAAGGACCTGCGCCTGAGCCTCGGCTCCCCGGCGCTCGGCCGCGGTGTCAGGCTCGACCCCGCTTGGTACGGGGGCGCGAGCCTGGCCAGGGACCTTTCCGGCGCCGCACTGCCCGTAGCCCCCGCCGCCGGAGCATATCAATCCTGATTTTTACCTGTTTTAGGTCTTAGTCTGGACATCTCTCCGGAACCTTCGTGAAACCTGGCTAGGACAGTCTGGTGCGCAGAGCGAGGTGATCGGTGATGATGTTGCGGCTCCGTGTTTCCTTCCCCGACAGGCCGGGTGCTCTGGGCCAGGCGGCCCGGGTGCTCGGCACGCTGGGCGCGGACATCCTCCAGGTGACGGTCCTGGAACGTGAGGTCGGCCGGGCGGTGGACGACTTCACGGTCTCCTGGCCCGGCAGCGTGGACGCCGAGACGGTCAGGGACCGCCTCTCCGGCGTCCCCGGGATGAGAGTGGAGGGCGTCTGGCCCACCCGTGAGATCCCCGGCGCGGCACCGGACTACGACCTGCTCAAGTACGTCGCCGCCGATCCGGGCAGGGCGCTGGCCACCCTCGTGGACGCCATGCCGGACCTGGTGAGCGCCGAGTGGGCGGTGACCATGTCCTCGGAGAGCGGAGAGTTCGTCCACCGCAGCTGGCAGGCGCCGGCCGGCCTCGACGGGACGGGCGGTCTGGCCGGTGTCAAGAGGACGGATCTCGCCCCGCTGCGGCCGGCCGTCCTCGGTGCGGGCGATCACCAGCTGATGAGCATTCCGGTGCCGGAGATGAGCCTGCACCTGGTCCTCGCCCGCACCGACGGCCCGCCCTTCCACCGTGTCGAGCTGGACCGTGCCATCCGCGTCCTGGAGATCGTCTCCATCATGGGGCGTGCCTCCCGGGCCTGAGTGTTTCCGATATGTCGGCTATTGGGTAGAAAGCGAGAAGTGGTGTGCTGCCACTTCCCGCGACCGTGCCTTGCCGCCCGTCGCGACCGGCTCCGTCGGGGCCGTCCGGCCACGGCCTGGCAGGCGGGTAACCACCGTGCACGTCCGCGTCGGCTCTCCCCCCGATAGACAGCGCAGGTCATATCGGTACCGGGCCCTCGCGGGTCCGCGAGGGGGGCAGCCTGATGCCTAACCGCCACCACACCGTGGCCATGAGCCTGCTGGGGCTCTGCCTGGGAACGAGCACGGCCTGCGGGAGCGGGGACTGGACCGCCGGGGTAGGGGTTCCCGCCGACCTCATGCGAAACTCCAGCACCGGACCCGCCACGAGCCCCGGCTCCGCGAGCCCCACTCCCGGACGGAGCACCGGTGCGGCACCCGTCCCCAACGGTTTCAAACCGATCGGCGGTCCCGCCAACGGCGTCAGCGCCGCGGTCCCGAAGGAGTGGGTCGCGATCGACCTGACCAAGGATGATCTCAACAAGGGGCTGAAGAGCAGCGGGCTGTCCGGCCCCACTCTGGAGCAGGCCAAGAAGAGCCTGCAGACCCTGGTCGACAACAAGGGAATCTGGGCGGCGGACCCCGAGTCGGCCAAGACCTCCCCGAACGGGTTCCCGACCAACCTCAACGGCTTCTGCCAGGCCGGGCGGCAGATCTCGACGGAACAGCTGATCAAGGAGACCAGATCCCAGTTGGAGCAGCTCAAGGCCAAGGTCGTCGCGGCGGGGAAGGTGACGATCGGCTCCAGGGAGGCGGCACGGATCGTCTACACCTTCCCGACCAACGGTGTCGACGTCAAGGGCGCCCAGTACTACGTGCCGACCGAGAACAAGACCTGCATCGTCACGCTCAGCACCGACGCCGACGGCAAACAGGAGCTGTTCGACCGGATCGCTCAGACGATCCGGCCGGTCTGACGGCCGCTGAGGATCCTCAGCGGCCGTCACAGCGTTGCCGGGCCCACGATCGCCCTTCCGGAGGCGCTCCGGATCAGCGCTGCGGAGGGTCGATGCGGGCGCCGTCCATGGTGAAGAGCATCAGGCGGGTGACGTCGACCCCCACCCTGGCGGACTCGCCGGCCCGCCAGACCGGGCGGGAGCCAAGGCGGACGATGAGGTCGGCGCGGCGGTGGTGGCCGCTGACCTGCTCCTGCTCCTGCTGCGGCTCGGCGTCCCCGTCGAAGAGGTTGCCGGGGATCAGGCGGCGCAGGACCGACCGGACACGGCTGCCGGCGAGGGGGGAGGCGCCCAGGCCGTTCGTCCCGCGGCGGGGGTCCGGCGGCTCGGGCACGGCCACGGAGGTCAGGCCACTCTCGACGTAGGCGAGCCATTCGTGGCCGTGGTACTCCAGGGCGCGGACGCGGCCGAGGAAGGTCGGACCCTCGAAGGTGTCGGGAACCGGGGCCAGGCAGTCAGGGCGCAGGCCGACGATGATCTGGTGGCCGACGTGCTGGGAGATGACGTACGCCCTGGGGTCGGTCCAGGGGATCATGATCTGGTGCGGGCCGAAGTCCAGCAGGATGAACTGGTTCTGCGGGGTGCGGACGGTGGCCGCGAGCAGGTTGAGCTGCTGGGAACTGAGGAAGGCCGCGGTGAAGGCGGTCGCGGGGTCGTTGTACACCTGGCCGGGGGTGCCGACGTCCTGCAGGACGCCGCGGTTCATGATGGCGATCCGGTCGGCCAGGGTCAGCGCCTCGACCTGGTCGTGCGTCACGTAGATGGTGGTCACCCCGAGGGAACGGACCAGCGACGAGATCTCCATCCGGAGCTCGGTGCGCATGCCCGCGTCCAGGTTGGAGAGCGGCTCGTCCATCAGGAAGAGCGAGGGCTGGCGGACGATCGCGCGGCCCATCGCGACGCGCTGGCGCTGGCCGCCGGAGAGCGTTCCAGGGCGTCGCTCCAGGGTCTCGTCGATGTGCAGCGCCTTGGACAACTCCGTCACGCGTTCCCTGACCATCACGGGGTCGGCCTTGGCGATCTCCAGCGGGAAGGCGATGTTGCCGCGCACGGTCCGGTGCGGGTAGAGCGCGCCGTTCTGGAAGACCATCGCCACGTCACGGTCGCGGGGGGCGAGGTCGTTGGCGAGCGTACCGCCCAGCCACAGGTCCCCTTCGGTGACCTCCTCCAAGCCCGCGATCATCCGCAGCAACGTGGACTTGCCGCAACCGGAGGGGCCTAGCAGAACGAGCAGCTCCCCGTTTTCCGCGCGCAGGCTCATGCGGTCGACCGCAAGGTATCCACCCGGGTATACCTTGCTCACATTGTCGAGGACGACGGTACTCATGCTCGCTCGTTCCTCCCGGGCGCCCCCGCCCGGATCCAGCCGTGTGATTGATGAGGTAGTACATCGCGACACTTGCCCGTGTGTCCATAGATGTCGTTAGAAATTGCTCATCTGATGGTTACTTCTACGTTCCCTGATGTGACGGTCAGTCGTGACCGGAGAGCTTTACCGAAATGCCACTGCGGGGGTTGGGATGTTACAGTTTGCGAAAAGTTGCAGAAACGAATTTCATAGCGGGTGTCGGATGCCGATCGGCTTGCGCCTGATTCGGCCGCATGGTGGGGTGGCTCATTGATGGACGGTGAACTCGCGCAGACCTCACGCTCCCGCTCCGACGGGACGGCGATTCGGCTGGCCGACATCGCCGCGCAGGCCGGGGTCAGCGAGGCCACGGTCAGCCGGGTGCTCAACGGCAAGCCCAGCGTGTCGCAGGCGACCAGGCAGGCGGTGCTGACCGCGCTCGACCTGATGGGGTACGAGCGCCCGCAGCGGTTGCGCCAGCGCAGCAACGGGCTGATCGGCCTGGTCACCCCGGAACTGGACAACCCGATCTTCCCGGCGTTCGCCCAGGCCATCGAGAAGGCGCTCACCCAGCACGGCTACACCCCGGTGCTCTGCACCCAGCTGCCCGGCGGCGCTCCCGAGGACGAGTTCACCGAGCTGCTGATGGACCGCGGGGTCAGCGGCATCGTCTTCGTCTCCGGGCTGCACGCCGACACCACGGCCAAAATGGATCGTTACACCCGGTTGACCGAGCGTGGACTGCCGATCGTCCTGCTGGACGGCTACAGCGAGCGGATCGATGCCCCCTTCATCTCCCCCGACGACCGGGCCGCGGCGCGGCTGGCCGTTCAGCACCTGGTCGACCTGGGCCACGAGCGGATCGGCCTGGCCGTGGGGCCACGCCGGTTCGTTCCGGTGATCAGGAAGATCGAGGGGTATCGGCGGGCGATGGCGCAGTTGCTGGGGGCGACGGAGGTCGATGAGCTGATCTCGCATTCGCTGTTCTCGGTGGAGGGCGGGCAGGCGGCGGCGGCGCAGCTGCTGGCGCGCGGCTGTACGGGGATCGTGTGCGCGTCGGACCTGATGGCGCTGGGGGCGATCCGGGCCTGCCGTGACCGGGGGCTCTCGGTGCCGGGGGAGGTGTCGGTGGTGGGGTTCGACGACTCGCCGCTGATCGCGTTCACCGACCCGCCGCTGACCACCGTGCGCAAGCCCATCGGCGCCATGGCCTCGGCGGCGGTGGCCACCCTCCTGGAGGAGATCAACGGGGTCCGCGCCAAGCACGTCGAGCTGATGTTCCAGCCCGAGCTCGTCGTGCGCCGCTCGACCGGTTCAGGCCCGCTGGTCAACCGCTAGGCACGCTCGCCGTGAAAGGTCTGAGATGAACAGCGGTCACGACGTCGTCGTCATCGGCGGCACCGGGGTCGACACCACCGCCTACGTGCCCTCGCTGCCCCTGCCGTACGCCGACACCTACGCGGTCCCTCCGGTGGTGGACCGGATCGGCAACACCGGCAGCGGGGTCGCCCTCGGCTGCCACGCGCTCGGGTTGAGGGTCAGGCTGGTCGACCTGATCGGCGACGATCCGCAGGGCCGCTTCATCCGGGCCCATTTCGAGGCCAGGGGTGTGGAGGCCGGCTGGGCGCTCGCCCCGCAGGGGACCCGGCGCAGCATCCTGCTCGTCGGCCCCGACGGGCGGCGCACCTCGCTGTTCGACCCGCGCGCCGCGGCGGGCGAGCGGCTGCCCAGGGAGCTCTACCTGGACGCGGTCCGCGCGGCCCGGCACGTCCACGTGTCGATCACCGACTTCTCCCGGCACGTCTACCCCGACCTGGGCTCCGGGTCCGTCTCCACCGACCTGCACGACTGGGACGGCGAGAACGACCACCACAGAGACTTCGCCTACTCCTCCGACCTGGTCTTCCTGTCGGCCACCGCCCTCGGCCCGCGCCGCGACGAGGTCATGCGCGACATCCTGGCGCGCGGCCGGGCCAGGGCCGTGGTCTGCACCGAGGGCGCGGAGGGCTGCCACGTCCTCGACGAGAACGGCCTGCGAGGCTTTCCCGCGGCACCGCTGCCGGGGCCGGTGGCCGACAGCAACGGCGCCGGGGACGCGTTCGTCTCCGGCGTACTGTACGGCCTGCTCTCCGGGCGCTCCCTCGACGACTCCATCCCCCTCGGGGCCATCGCCGGGGCCCACGCCTGCACGTCGGAGGGCACCCACGAGAACCCCATCGGAGAGCCGGACCTCCTCGATCGTGCCGGGTGACCCTTCTCCAACCGGGAGCTCCACGCGGGCCTGGTCGCCGCGCGGATCCCGGCGGCCGGCCTCCCCGTCGCGGCAGACGTCCGGCTCGCCGGCACACCGCTCCGCGGACAGGGAAGGCTCTACGATCGACCCATGACGCTGACGGTGCTGACGGGCGCGGGGATCTCCACCGAGTCCGGGATTCCCGACTACCGAGGGCCGAACGGCGTGTGGCGTAAGGATCCCGATCACGAGAAGCTCGTCACCTACGGCCACTACATGGCCGATCCGGAGATCCGGCGGCGCTCGTGGCTGATGCGCCGCGACAACCCCGCCTGGCGGGCCGAGCCGAACGCGGCACACCGCGCCCTGGCCGGCCTGCCCGACACGTGGATCATCACCCAGAACGTCGACGGCCTGCACCAGCGGGCCGGGTCGCCGCCCGAGCGGGTGCTGGAGCTGCACGGCAACATGTTCGGCGCCCTGTGCACCGCCTGCGGCGCCACCTCCACCACGCGGGAGGCGGTCGACCGGATCCTCGCGGGCGAGAGCGACCCCGCCTGCCGCGACTGCGGTGGCATCCTCAAGACGGCCACCGTGATGTTCGGCCAGGCCCTCGACACGGCCACCCTCACCCGGGCGATCGAGGCGGCCGAGAAGTGCGAGGTGTTCGTCGCCGTCGGCACCTCGCTGCAGGTGCAGCCCGCCGCCTCCCTGGTGGGCATCGCCGTCGGAGCGGGCGCCCGGCTGGTCATCGTCAACGCCGAGCCGACCCCCTACGACCACCTGGCCGACGAGGTGATCAGCGACCCCATAGGCGTCGCGGTCCCCCGCCTCTGCTCGTCTCTCGCCTGACGGAGGGGCCGGCGGACGACCCCGGGCGGGGTGCCGTGTCCGGTGAACGGGAGCCGTCAGGATCGAACGGACGAGGACGACGGCCATCCGCCGGGTGTGCCCAGGGCAGGCCTCACACGGAGATGTTGACGACGCTGGTGAGGATGACCGCCGAATCCTCGGCGGCCTCAAGTGAGTGACGTCGCTGCGGGATCGGGGTGGCCTGGCCCGTGCTGACTTCGACGCTCTGCCCCTCCTCGACGATCCGTACCCGCCCGGACAGGACGTGCAGGCTCGCGGCCGGCGGGGCGTCGTGGTCACCGAGGACGGTTCCGGCGATCAGCGCGATGACCGCCTGGCGTAGCGTGCCCTCGTTGAGGTAGGTGTGGGCGCTACGGCCGTGCGCGCTCTCCCTGGCGAGGGCGAGATGTTCCTCGGCGAGAGCCAGTACGTCGATCATTGAGGTTTCCTCCCGGTCGTTCTGAGCCTGCCCTGGGTGAGGAATGCGCAGCGCCAGGCGGAGGTAAAGTCATCCGTCCCGGGTGGGGGGCCGTTCGTCGAAGCGGATGGCCCGGAGCAGGTCCGCGGCGGGACGGTCGAGGATCGTGACGCCCGTGGCCGGGGGGAGCACGCCGCCGCGGGCGCGCTCGATGAGCACCCGCCAGCGGCGGCAGTGCCGGGCGAAGGTGGTGCCCGTGACGACCCGGCCGCGCGAGAGTTGTCCCTCGCGGGCCGCGCTCGGCTCCACGTCGAGCAGGATCAGATGGATCTCGCTGCCGACCCCGCGCGCCAGCCAGGCGAAGCCGTACAGGATGTGCGGCCAGGTGCCGCGGGTGTGCGCGACGACGCCGTGCCCCCGCAGCAGGGCGCGGGCGATCCGCGCCACATGGGTGGTGTGCACGATCGGGGTGCGGGCTCGCGGGGGGATCGGGCCGAGATAACGGGCCCACCAGTTGCGGGACTGACGGGAGTCGATGACGCGGACCTCACCGGCGCGGACCGGTTCCCTCTCGTCGCCGCGCAGCCCGTACAGCCGGTCGAGCAGGGTGCTCTTGCCCGCACCGGGGAGCCCCGCGAGGAGCACCAGCGTCCCGGCCGGATAGTGCAGCTCCTCGACGGAGGACTGGCCGGCCGATGTGGTGGCCATCGGGTGCACCTCGCAGGAAAGGGGATTCCCCCCATCATGTGTCCCGGGGCACCGCCACGGTGGAATCCGGTTCGCCGCCGATTCGGCGGGCACCGGAGGGGACTGCGCCCGAGCGGAGGAACACCGGGAAGGCGGTACCTGCGGGAGACCGTCGGTGGGCATGCTCGCTCCTCGAATGCGCTCGGTCATTCGAGGTCTCCTTCACCCGCACCTCGCGGGCAACCGTCCGGGGACGCCACAGGGCGTCCGTACTGACCGGGGCGGCTCTTGGGAAGTACTCCCCTCGTTCGTTCAAGGGTAGGGGAATCCGGGCGGTGGCGCGGTCACCGGAAGGAGACTCTCCGGTAAACGCGCGGCGCCGGCACCTTTTGGCGGTGGGGTGCCGGCGCCGCCTGCGAGGCCCGGGGGCCTCGTGCCCGTCGGCCGTCCGTCAGTAGCCGTAGCCGGGGCCGCCGGAACCGGAGCCGTGGGAGCTTGAATGTGAGGGCGAGGGCGCGGGGGAGGCGCCGCTGGAGGGGGAGGCCGTCGGGGTGGCGGCGCCCGCGGGCCGGATCAGGCCGAGCAGGCCGTGGGTGCCACCGTCGCTGCCGGCGCTGAACCACAGGGAGCCGGTGCCGCCGACGGCGTCCGTGCCGGGTTCCAGGTCCCACAGGCCGCCCAGGGTGATGGGCCTGCCGTCGGCGGAGCGCAGCGGGCCGAGCGAACGGCCGTTGCGCGGGTTGTAGGCGTTGATCCGGCCGTCGCCGAAGTTGCCGACGAGCAGGGCTCCGGAGTGGGCGCCGAACCCCTTCGGGGCCGGCGTCATCGCCCAGGGCGCGTTGAGCGCCCCCCGCGCGGCGAAGCGGCCGACGAACCGGCCGGAGCCGTTGAACTGGCTGATGAACCCCTTGCCCTGCCCGGCCACCGACTTGCCGGTCTCGGGGTCGCGCTTGGCGTACGCGACGAGGATGGAGCGGCCCACGACCTCCACGTTGAACGGCGCGTAGTCGTCAGGCAGGCCCGGGTCGCGGAACGCGCGACGGCTGGTCATGATCCGTTCGAAGTCGCCGTCGAAGACGTGGATCCGGTCGCCCGCGAAGTCGGCGGCCAGCAGCAGCGGCCCCCGGTTGGTCTGGGCCAGGGCCAGGCCCTTGAAGTCGGCGCCCTTCACGAACGCGCTGATGATCGCGTCATCCGGGTCGGCCTCGGCGTTCCAGCCGGTGATCGCCCCGCTGGGGCTGGCGAAGATGAACGTCGCGGGTCCCGAACCGCCGGGTCCTTTGACGACGAACTCCTCGCCCATGTTGACGACCTGCCCGGTGGGCCTGCCGCCGGGGACGCGGACCTGGGTCCTCTCCTGCTTCACGGTGCCCGCGCCGCCGGAGTAGACCGTGGCCAGGCCGCTGCCCGCGGCCGAGACCCAGAGGGTCTTGCCCATGGCCAGTCCCCACGGGTTGATCAGTGCGGGGTCGGTGACCGCCGCCCGTCCGCTGACGTCCGAGACCAGGTTGGTGACCGAGAAACGGCTCTGCGTGCGTTGCGTTCCGGCCTGCGCGTGGCCGGTCCAGGATTTCGCCGGACCGGTTCCGGCTCGGGCCTGTTCCGCTCCGTTCTGCGCCTGCTGGGTTCGGGCGGACGCCGTACCGGCGACGCCCACGACCAGAACCGTGGCGCAGATCGTGACGATGCGTACTCGCATTCATGGCTCCTCTGTGCGGGAGTGCCTTTCGCCGCGAGATACGCGCGGGGTCCGTACCCGGTTCAGCCCGTTTCCCGGTGGCCGGGACCTGCCAGGAGCCGGCCGAGCGGAAAAGGGATGGCCCATGGCCGCCGGGTAGGGCGGCCATGGGCCTGATCTCACGAGCGTCACACCGGGTCACGGCAGGCTCATGACCGCGGGCGAGCCCAGGGAGGACAGGCACGCCCGCGGAGTCCTGCGGCGAGCTAGCGGCGGAGGGCGGCCGCCTCGGTGGCCAGCTTCTCGATCCGTGCGTAGTCACCGGTGGCGAGCGCGTCGGCGGGGGTGAGCCAGGTACCGCCCACGCAGCCCACGTTCGGCAGTGCCAGGTAGTCGGGGGCGGTCGCGAGCCTGATGCCGCCCGTCGGGCAGAACCTGATCTGCGGCAGCGGGCCGCCGAGCGCCTTCAGGTACGGCAGGCCGCCGGCGGCCTCGGCCGGGAAGAACTTCATCTCGGTCACCCCGCGCTCGGCCAGCGCCATGACCTCGGACGCGGTCGCCGCGCCGGGCAGGAACGGCACCCCGCCGGCCGCAAGGGCGTCGAGAAGTTTCGGGGTGGTTCCCGGGCTGACCAGGAAGGCGGAACCGGCCGCCACCGAGGCGGCCACGTCGGCCGGGGTGCGGACGGTGCCCGCGCCGACCACCGCCTCGGGGACCTCGGCGGCGATGCGCGCGATGGCGTCCAGGGCGGCGGCGGTGCGGAGGGTGACCTCGATGGCCGGCAGGCCGCCCGCTACCAGGGCGCGGGCCAGGGGGACCGCGGTCTCCGGGTCGTCGATCACGACCACCGGGATGACGGGGGCGATGTCGAGCAGGCTACTCACACGTACTCCAGGTTGGACAGGTGCTGGTTCAGCCACGCCGCCGCGCCGACCAGGGCGGGCTGTGGGGCCACGATCAGCGTGGTGGCGATGCCGGAAAGGTAGTCGTTCAGGGTGGGGTTGGCTTCGAAGCGGCGGCGGAAGTCGCTGGAGCGGACCCGGTCCACGATACGTGGCAGCACGCCGCCGCCCAGGTAGACCCCGCCCCGGGCACCGAGGGTCAGGGCGACGTTGCCGGCGAAGGTGCCGAGCATGGCGCAGAAGACCTCGATGGTCTGCGCGCACAGCGAGTCGTCCATCCGGGCCACGATGTCGGAGGCCGGCAGTCTCGGCGCGTCCACCCCGCGGACGAGGGCGAGCCCCCGGTGCAGGCGCGACAACCCCGGCCCGGAGAGCAGGTGCTCGGCCACCACGTGCTCCATGCCGTCCGCACGCAGCGCCCGGACGATCTCGTGGTCGCGCTCGTCGAGGAGCGGCATGGTGACGTGGCCGCCCTCCCCGGGGATCGGCACCCAGCCCTCGGCGGCGGGCACCAGGCCGCCCACGCCGAGGCCGGTTCCGGGCCCGAGCACGGCCTTGACACCGCGCGAGGGCTCCGGGCCGCCCAGACAGACCAGGTCCTCGCCCCGCAGGTACGGCAGGGACGCGGCCAGGGCCTCGAAGTCGTTGAGCAGCCAGGCGTTCGGGATGCCCAGCTCGCTCACCGACCCCGTCCACCCGGCGTTGGTGAGCCGGTAGCGGTCACCGTCCACGGGTCCTGCGATCGCGATGCACGCGGCTCCCGGCCGAACTCCGCCCGCATGGTCTGCGAGATAAGCGGCTACGGCTTCGGGAAGGCCATCGTGTTCCGCGCCCGCGAGCACGGCCACTTTATCGGGCTGACCACCGGCCTCGGTGACCAGCCCGAACCGGGCGTTGGTGCCGCCGACGTCCGCGACGAGCCAGGGAAGGCTCACATGATCTCCTTCGCGGGCCGTACGGGAGAGACGGTGTGCGCGGTCATGCCCGGCCGCCGTTCGCGACGGCCTCGGCGTGGCCGTTCAGGGGGAAGATGCCCGCGCCGCGCTCGGCCGGGCCCGCCGCGCGGCGGAAGGCGCCGAACAGCTCGCGGCCGGTGCCCACCCACTGGGCGTCGGTGAGCGGCGCGCCATGCGGGGACCGGGCGGCCAGCTCGTCGGCGGGGAGCAGCAGCTCCAGGGTGCCGGTGGCGGCGTCGAGGCGGATCGGGTCGCCGTCCAGCACCAGCGCGATGGGGCCGCCGTCGGCGGCCTCCGGCGACAGGTGGATGGCGGCGGGGACCTTGCCCGACGCGCCGGACATACGGCCGTCGGTGACGATCGCCACCCGCTGTCCCCGGTCGAGCAGCACCGCCATCGGCGGGGTGAGCTTGTGCAGCTCGGGCATGCCGTTCGCGCTCGGTCCCTGGTATCGGATGACCGCGACGAAGTCCTGCCCGTCGAGCTCGCCCGCGTCGAAGGCGCGCAGCAGCTCCAGCTGGTCGTCGAAGACCTTGGCGGGGGCCTCGATGACCAGGTGCTCGTCCTTGACCGCGGAGACCTTGCTGACCGCGCGCCCCAGATTGCCGTTGAGCATGTGGATGCCGCCGTCGGCGGAGAACGCGTCGGAGACCGGGCGCAGCACGTCCAGGTCGGTGCTGCCCTCGGTGCGCTCCTCCCAGACCAGCTCGCCGTCCTTGAGCTCGACGGCCGAGCGGTAGTGGTCCAGGCCGCGCCCGGCGACGGTCAGCACGTCGCCGTGGAGCAGCCCGGCGTCCAGCAGGTCGCCGATGAGCACCTGCATACCGCCCGCGGCCTGGAAGTGGTTCACGTCCGCCTGGCCGTTGGGGTACATGCGGGTCAGCAGCGGTACGACCTTCGACAGCGCGGCCAGGTCGTCCCAGAGGAGTTCGATGCCCGCCGCCGCGGCGATGGCGACGATGTGCATCGTGTGGTTGGTCGAGCCGCCGGTCGCCAGCAGCGCCACGCAGGCGTTGACTATCGCCTTCTCGTCGACGACCTCGCCCACCGGGGTGTACTCGTCGCCGTGCGCGGTCAGTTCCACCGCCCGCCTGCCCGCCGCCTTCGTCAGGGCCTCGCGCAGCTCGGTGCGCGGGTTGACGAAGGTCGAGCCCGGCAGGTGCAGGCCCATGACCTCGATCATGACCTGGTTGGAGTTGGCGGTGCCGTAGAAGGTGCAGGTGCCGGGGGAGTGGTAGGACTTCGCCTCGGCGTCGAGCAGCTCGTCCCTGCCGACCTTGCCCTCGGCGAACAGCTGCCGGGTGCGGGCCTTGACCTTGTTGGGCAGGCCGGAGGTCATCGGCCCGGCAGGGACGAACACCGCGGGCAGGTGGCCGAAGTGCAGCGCCCCGATCAGCAGGCCGGGAACGATCTTGTCGCAGACGCCGAGCATGAGGGAGGCGTCGAACATGTCGTGCGAGAGCGCGATCGCGGTGGCCATCGCGATGACCTCGCGGCTGTAGAGCGACAGCTCCATGCCCGCCCGGCCCTGGGTGATGCCGTCGCACATCGCGGGCACGCCGCCGGCGAACTGCGCGACGCCACCGGCCTTCCGGACGGCCGCCTTGAGGATCGCCGGGTAGGTCTCGTAGGGCTGGTGCGCCGAGAGCATGTCGTTGTAGCTCGACACGATCGCCACACCGGGCTTGACGCCTGCCCGCAGGTCGCGCTTGTCGCCTTCTGCCACGCCGGCGAAGCCGTGGGCCAGGTTGGCGCAGCCCAGGCTCGCCCTGGCGGGACCGCGCCGGCGGGCCGCCTCGGCCTCGGAGCGCAGCCGGGCCAGGTACGCGGTACGGCTGGGGCGGCTCCGCCCGACCAGGCGGTCCGTCACTTCTTGGATCACGGGATGCATCCGGCCTCCTGCGTCACGGTCGGTTCGGTCTGTGTGCTGTTCCCGGCCGCTCAAGCCAGTCCCTCCCCGTGCCAGGTGCGGCCGCTGCGGCCGACGAGTTCGTGGGCCGAGGTGGGGCCCGCGCTGCCCGCCGGGTACGGCTCGGGGGCCGTGCCCCGCGACTCCCACTCGCTGATGATCGGATCGATCCACCGCCAGGCGGCCTCGACCTCGTCGCGCCGCATGAACAGGGTCGGGTTGCCCGCCAGGACGTCCATGAGGAGTCGCTCGTAGGCGTCGGGCACCCGGCCGGTGAAGGTCTCGGCGAAGCTGAGGCCGAGCGGGACCGGCTTGAGCGCCACCTCGCCCGCGCCGGGCTCCTTGGCCATGATGTTCAGCTGGATGCCCTCGCTCGGCTGCAGCCGCAGCACCAGCCGGTTGGGCGTGCTGCCCGGGAAGATCGAGTGGGGCACGTCCTTGAACTGCACGACGATCTCCGAGCAGCGGTACGGCATCCGCTTGCCGGTGCGCAGGTAGAACGGCACCCCCGCCCAGCGCCAGTTCTTCACCTCGGCGCGGATCGCGGCGAAGGTCTCCACCCGCCGGGAGGCCTCGGTGGGGGCGGTGCGGTCGGGCTCGTCGAGGTAGCCGGGGACCCGGGCGCCGCCGGACTCGCCCGCCGTGTACTGGCCGCGTACGGTGAAACGGTCGACCTCGCCGCCGGTGACGGCCCGCAGCGACTGGAGGACCTTGACCTTCTCGTCGCGGATCGACTCGCGGTCGTTGCGCGAGGGGGGCTCCATCGCGACCAGGCAGAGCAGTTGGAGCAGGTGGTTCTGCACCATGTCGCGGAGCGCGCCCGCGTGGTCGTAGTAGCCGCGCCGGCCAGGGGTGCCCACGGTCTCGGCGACGGTGATCTGGACGTGGTCGATCCAGAGGGAGTTCCAGATCGGCTCCAGGAACGCGTTGGCGAACCGGAGCACGAGGAGGTTCTGGACCGTCTCCTTACCCAGGTAGTGGTCGATGCGGTAGACCTGCCGCTCGTCGAAGATGGCGCCGACCTCGTCGTTGATGCGCAGCGCGCTGGTCAGGTCGCGCCCGAGGGGTTTCTCCAGCACCACTCGTGAGGCGGGGGTGACCAGACCCGCGCGGTGTGCCTCCCGGCAGAACGGGCCGAACGTCATGGGCGGGCTGGCCAGGTAGAAGACCCGGGCGCGGTGCTCGTACCCGGCGAGCAGCCCGGTGAGCCTCGCCCACCCGGTCGGGTCCTGGCCGCCGATGTCGATGCTGACGTGGTGCAGGCGGCCGAGGAAGCGCTGCCAGGTGCCCGGGTCGTCCACCGGCACCGAGCCGCGCACCTCCGCGTCCACCTTGCCGCGGAAGTCGGCGTCGTCGAGCCCGCCGCGGGACATCGCGATGACGCGGGTCGCGGGGGCGAGGAGGCCGTCGCGGTCGGAGTGGTAGAGCGCCGGGAGGAGTTTCCGCATGGAGAGGTCGCCTGTGCCACCGAAGACGATGAGGTCGGCGGGTTGCGGGGTCTCGGGCATGGGGGAGCGCTCCGTGATGATCTACCGAAATTAGGGATAGATCGGACAGTAGCCATATCTTGCGCTCTACACAAGCCGAGTTTTGTCATTTGAGATGAGAAAGTACGACGTTTTCATTTCCTAAGCAGGTGTGGTTCACTTAGCCGATGCCTCGACGTCCCGCTGCCGCGCTGGCCACCAGCGGTGAGGTGCTACGCCTCATCCGCTCCGGTGAGGCGGTCACACGCGCCGACATAGGGCGCGTCACCGGCCTGTCCAGGCCGGCCGTGTCCCTGCGCGTCACCGAGCTGCTGGAGCAGGGCCTCGTCGTGGAGGACAGCGAGGGCCCCTCCACCGGAGGCCGTCCGCCCACCCGCCTGGTCCTGAACGCCTCGGGTGGCCTCGTCCTGGTCGGCTCGCTGGGCGCGAGCCGCGCGCAGGTCGCCGTCTGTGACCTGGCGGGCGAGGTGGTGGCCCGCGCCGGACTGTCCGTGGACGTGGAGGAGGGCCCTGACGTCGTCCTCCCGCTGGTCATGCAGACCTGGAGTGAACTGCTCGGCGACCGCCCGGCCTCCCTGGTCCGCGGCGTCGGCCTGGGTGTCCCGGCCACCGTCGAGTTCGCGGCCGGGCGCACCGAGAGTGCCCGGATCATGGCCAGCTGGACGGGGGTGGCCATCCCGCCGATCATCGCCGAGCGCTTCCCCGTTCCCGTCCTCCTCGACAACGACGTGAACGTCATCGCCATCGGCGAGCACCGCGCGATCTACGCGGGTGAGGCCGACGACCTGCTGTTCATCAAGGTCTCCACCCGGATCGGCTCCGGCGTCATCGCCGGCGGCGAGATCCTGCGGGGGGCGCTGGGCGCCGCCGGGGAGATCGGGCACATCCCGGTCCGCGACGGCGGGGGAGTGCTCTGCCGCTGCGGCAACATCGACTGCGTCGACTCGGTCGCCAGCGGCACCGCGATCCTGCGCGAGCTCCGTGCCCGGGGGCACGAGGTCAAGACCATGGCCGACGTGGTGAGCCTGGTCCGGGCCGGCGACGCGGAGACCATGACCGTGGTCCGCAACGCCGCCCGGATGCTCGGCGAGGTCGTCGCCAGCGCGGTCAACCTGCTCAACCCCGCGGTGGTCGTGCTCGGCGGCGACGTGGCGGAGACCTTCCAGCCGATGGTCTCAGGGGTTCGCGAGGTGATCCACCGCCGCTCGACGGCCCTGGCGACCCGTAACCTGCGCATCGAGCGCAGCCGTCTCGGCCCGGGCGCCGGGATCATCGGCTGCGCCCACATGGTCCTGGATCACATCCTCTCCCCCGAGGCCGTCGACTCCGCGGTCTGGCAGGCGGTCCGCCCCGTCCGCTCCCTGGCCTGACAGCCCTCGGCCTGACGAACCGCCCCGCCGGCTCCGCCGCCTGGCGGTCAGGCCATCGGCGATCAGGTGCCGGCCAGGACGAGGCTGAAGTCGCCGGTCGGGTCGGTGTAATGGCCGATCATCCCGAATCCGGCGGTGACCAGCTCTTGCCGCAGGCCCTCAGGGCGGAACTTGGCGCTGATCTCGGTGCGCATCTCCTCCCCGGCCACGAAGGAGACCCGCAGGCCGAGATCGGGAATCCGCACGCGCATGGCGCGGCTCGCGCGCAGCCGCATCTCGATCCACTCGTGCCGCGCGTCGTACAGCGCGACGTGCTCGAAGGCGTCCGGGTCGAAGTCGGCGCCCAGCTCCCTGTTGATCACGTGCAGGACGTTCCGGTTGAAGGCGGCGGTCACCCCGCTCACGTCGTCGTAGGCCGCGACCAGCCGGTCGATGTCCTTGACCAGGTCCGCGCCGAGCAGGAAGGTGTCGCCGGGGCGTAGCGTGGCGCGCAACTCCTTCAGGAAGACCTCGCGTGCCGCCGGGGCGAGGTTGCCGACGGTGCCGCCGAGGAAGGCCACCAACCGCCGTCCGGTACGGGGCAGCAGCGCCAGGTGCGCCTCGAAGTCGGCGCAGATCGCGCGGACGGTCAGGCCGCGGTAGCGCCAGGCGAGCCACCGCGCGGCGTCGCCCAGGGTCGCCCCGTCGACGTCCACCGGGGTGTAGACGCGCAGCGTCCCCGTCGCGGAGAGGGCGTCGAGCAGCAGCACGGTCTTCTCGCTGGTCCCCGAGCCGAGCTCGACCAGGGTGTCGGCGCCGGAGCGCGTGGCGATGTCGAGGGCGTGCCGGCGCAGGATGGCCAGCTCGCGGCGGGTGGGGTAGTACTCGGGCAACCGGGTGATCCGGGAGAACAGCTCGCTGCCGGCCTCGTCGTAGAACCACTTGGGCGGCAGCCACTTGGGCGTCGACGTCAGCCCGGTGCGGACGTCGTGTTCGAGTGCCTGGTGAAGGTGGTCGCGGCCGAGATGGTCCACCAGGTGTACGGCTGACTGGCTGACTGACACGGGGCCTCCTGGGGCTGTGGGTCACGGGTCCCGCTCGCCGGTCCGTGACCGGGGTGCTGTGTTTCCTGTGGTCCGGCTCCTCCCTGTCGTGGTGCTGCCGTGGTGCTGTCGCGGCCCTGTCACGGATCTGTCACAGTGGCTGGATGCGCACGCCGTCCGCGGAGGCGAGGACCAGGGTCCGATCCGGTACGGCCTGCCAGCCGGGCCGGTCGTCCAGCGGTTCGCTCGCCACGAGCACGCCGTCGCGCGGGTGGTCCCCGAGGTGGAGGAAAAGGGTGTCGCCCCAGGCGGTCGCGGCGATCGACCGGCCGTCGCAGGCGAGCAGGTTCAGCCGGGCGTCGGGATCCTTCACCCCGGCGTGGGTGACGACCTCCATCAGGGCCTCGCCGAGCGGGTCGCCCGCGCGCCGCCGGGTGAACACCGCGGCGGCGAGCCACGCCGAGTCGCAGGAGCTCTCCGCGTCCTCGGCGAGTTCCCTGACCGCCTCCCGCGCCACGCGGCCGTTGTGGCTGAGCAGCCACGGCCCGTCGGCGAAGGGCGCGGTCGCGCTCTCCTCGATCGGCATCCCGGCGGTGGCCGACCGTACGGCGGCCAGCAGGCAGCCGGAGCGGGCGACCCGTGCGAGGTCCGTCAGGTTGGCGTCCGCCCAGATGGGGACCGTACGGCGGTAGCGGACCGGTTCGGCGCGGGAGGCGTCGTACCAGCCCATGCCGAAGCCGTCGGCGTTGACGGTGCCGTAGCGCTGCAGGCGCGGGGCGTGGGACTGCCGGAGCAGGCCGTGGCCGGGCTCGTGGATCAGCGAGGACAGCGGACGGGGAGCGCCCAGCCAGGCCGCGTGGCGGCACATCACCGCCGCCCCGGTGAGCGCCCGGAGAAATGCTCCGGGGAGTGGCCCGGGGATTCCCCTGGTGAGCCCTCGGGGAAGGCCGAGCGGGCACACCGGAAGCCGGAGAAGATCTGCCTGCGGGCAGGACGGTCCCAGTTCCTGAACGTGGTGCGGGCCACGGCCGGGTCGGACGCCCATGATCCGCCGCGCAGCACCCGGTGTCGAGAGTCGAAGAACACCTCGCTGTACTCGGGGTAGGGGAAGCTGCGGAAGCCGGGATGGGGCAGGAACCACGAACCGGTCCACTCCCACACGTCCCCGATCATCTGCTCGGTGCCGTAGGCGCCCGCCCCCGCGGGGAAGGCGCCGAGCGGTGCGGGCCGTGCCGCCCTGTGCCCGAGGTTCGCCGTGGCGGGCCCGGGATCGTCGTCCCCCCACGGATATCTCCGCGCCCGCCCGGCCTCGGGGTCCCAGCCGCAGGCCTTCTCCCACTCGGCCTCGGTGGGCAGCCGCCTGCCGGCCCACCGGGCGTAGGCGTCGGCCTCGTACCAGCACACGTGCTGGACGGGCTCGTCCATGGGGACGGGCTCGGTCCGGCCGAAGCGGGTGCGCCACCAGGTGCCGCCATCGGCGATCCAGAACAGCGGGGCGAAGGCGCGGCTCCGCTGCAGCCAGAGCCGGCCCTGCGGAGACCACCAGCGGGGGTCGTCGTAGCCGCCGTCGGCGATGAAGTCCGTGTAGGCGCGGTTGCCGACGGGTAGCCTGTCGATCCAGTAGCCGGGCAGGTCGAGCCGGTGGGCCGGGCGCTCGTTGTCGTAGGCCCACGACAGGGTGTCGGTGCCCATCGTGAAGGGACCCGCGGGAACGAACACCTCGTCGGCACCCGAGGGCCGGCCGGGTGGCAGTTCGCCGTCGCGGACCAGGCCGGGGGCACCGGACAGCTGCAGGGTGGCGAGCATCGTCTCGTCGTGCTGGTGCTCGTGCTGGATCACCAGGCCGAAGACGAAACCGTCCCGGTGCAGGGGGTCGGGACCGTGCGGGTCGATCGCGTCCAGGACGTCCAGCACCCGGCCGCGCACGCCCTCGATGTAGCGGCGCGCCTCCATCGGTCCCAGGATGGGCAGGGCCGTGCGGTTCGCGCGCGGATGCCGGAACGCGTCGTACAGGTCGTCGATCTCCGGGCGGAGCGGGGTGATCCCGCCGGCCTGCCGCAGCACCCACAGCTCCTCGTAGTTGCCGACGTGCGCCAGGTCCCACACCAGCGGCGACATCAGCGGCGAGTGCTGCCTGACCAGCAGGTCGTCCTCGGCGTCGGTGTAGGCGGTGGACCGGCTCCGCGCGGCGGTCAGCCCGGCGGCGATCCGTTCCTTGAGGTCGCTCATCAGATACCTCCGTGCTGGAGATTCCGCTCCCCGGTCCCGGGCGGGTCCCGAGCCGGCCTTGACGAGGGCGTCAGATCCGTCCTTCCTGGGCCAGCCAGTCGGGCAGGCGCCGTTCCGGCCCGCCGGCCAGGTGCAGCAGGTCGGCGGCCGGGGAGCGGCCGGGGCTCACGTGGCGGTTGGCGAACGCGGCGACCTCGCAGACCAGGGCCGGTGCCGCTCCCAGCCTCGGCAGCGCCGCGAGGGCGGCGCGGAAACAGGCGTCGGCGGCCCTTCGCAGCAGGGGGTCGGCCAGGCCGCGGCGTGCCGCCCGCAGCCACATCCCCGCGCACGGCTCGGCCGCGGCCAGCGCCGCGTCGGCCGCGCGGTCGTCCGTCACCAGGGCGTGGGTCACCGCCGCGCACACCGGCCAGCTCGCCGGGTGCTGGGCGTCGAGGTAGCGGATCTCCAGCCAGCCGCGTGGCCGTACGGGCGGGAAGAGCGTCGTGGCGTGGTAGGTCAGGTCCGCCAGGGTCGGCGGCTGCGCGGACGCGGTCAGCCGGTCGCGGAAGGTCGAGCCGTCACGGACCGGGCGGTACCGCGCGTCCCCGGGACTCTCCGGGTTCTCCGGGTTCTCCGGGGCCTCGCGCACGGCCATGAGGCGGGCGTCGAGCAGATACTCGGCCCAGTCGGCGGCGGGGTCGCCGCCGGCGGGGACAGCGGCCGTGCGAGTGCGGTCGAGCCGATCCCACACCGCCTGGCGGCCCGACATCCACCCGCACGGCCGGCTCCCGCTGAGCGGCGAGTTGGCGAAGGCCGCCACCAGGACGGGACCCAGCAGGTGGGCGCGTTCCCATCGGGTCGCGGGGCTGGTGCCCAGGTCCAGGTTGACCTGGATCGAGGCCGTCGAGCACATCATCAGCGCCCCGTACGGCATGCCGAGAAACTCCGCCATCGCCTCGTACCGGGGCAGGCGCAGCTGCCGCCACGCCGGCCGCAGTGGGTCGAGTCCCACCCCGACCGGCACCAGGTCGGCGTCCCGCAGCGCTCCGCGCGCGGCGGCCACATCGGCGGCGAGGCGGGTGATCGCGTCGGGCAGCGAGCCCGGTGGCCCGGAGAGCTCCAGCTGGCCGCCCGGCTCGAAGGTCACCACACTCCCGCCGGGTAGCGGCGGCAGGACTTCGGCGATCCTGGTCCACGGAACCTGGCGGGCGGGAGCCGTGCGGTCGAAGACCAGGAACTCCAGCTCGACTCCCAGTTGCTCGCCGGGGGAGGCGAGAAAGCACTGCCGGGCGAAGGCCTCCACGTCCGAGGCGTTCCGGATCAGCGTGTTCTCGGTCGCCAGACCAGTCATCCCCGTCCCCTTTCAACATTTATCTGCTGATCTACAGACTTGTACGATGTTCAGGGGGTGGGCGGTGTCGGTAAGTAATGACGGCGTGGCGCTCTGTTCCGGCTCCCGGGCGTCGCGGTGCCATGTCCGGTGAGACGCTCGGGGAAGCGGTTAGGCGCCTAGGGGGAAAGTTCCCGTTATGGGCGATTTCGACACATTTGTCGGTCCAGCTGGTCACCCGCTGCGGCGTCCGTGACCGGGCCGGAGGCCGTGTGCCGCCGGCGCGCCGCTCTGTGCCGCTGTATCGCTGTGCCGCGCGGTGTCGTCAGCGGTCCCCGAACGGGTGGCCGCCGGGGAGAAGCGCCGAGACCTCCTCCGGGCCGGGCGGCTCGGGCCAGCCCGTGGCCGATCCGGCGCCGGAGGGGGCGGGGCCGGAAGCCCACAGGCCGGAGAGGCCGAGGACCGCGCAGGCCAGCCAGTGCTCGCCCGGCTCGTGCTCGCCGCGCAGTGTGGGGATGACCGTGCGCGGGACGATGACGTTGGTGCCCGGCAGGGGGAGGATCAGCTCCCCGCTCCGGGTCCCGCGAAGGTCCTCGATCACGCACAGCCCGGCGGGGGAGTCGAGGCGGGCGTGGCCGGGGCCCTCGGCGGTGCGGTGCGCGGCGGGGTCTCGGTCGACGGCGAACGCCCCCTCGGCCGACAGCAGCCCGCGCCCCGACCGCAGGCGGTGCACCCGTACGTGCCACGGAGGACGCGGGAGCAGCCAGGTGTCGACCTCCACGTCCGGCCATGGTGTCCAGCGGGCGTGGAGCAGGTCGCCGGCTGAGGAGAAGTCCTCGGGCACCTCGCAGGGCCGCCAGTGCGTCCCGTCGTCGCTCAGTGCCAGGGTGCTGTCGAAGGCGCCCTGCTCCAGCCCCCACGAGCCGCCCGGCACGCTGAACCCGAAGGACGTCGAGTAGGCGAACTTGGCGTACTTCGCCGCGCCGTGCCGCACCCACGTGTGGTGCTGCCCCGCGCTCAGCATGACGACCTGCCGTCCCCGCTCGCACCGCATCAGCGCGACCCCCGCCTCCGGCTGGACGCTGGTCGCGGCGAGTTCCCGCGCCGCCTCCTCGTCGGCCGTCCAGAAGGGATGCCCGGCGGCGAGTGCCAGCGGCAGGAACGCCTTCAACGCCCAGTACGGGGAGCCGGGGGCGTTGTACTGCTCGGTGAGAGCGGGCTGGGCGTAGCCGTATCCCAGGGTGAGCAGGCCGCCGGAGTCGCGGATCGGCTGTCCAAGCCACCAGCGCAGATGCCGCATCAGGTGCCCCTTCACCTCCCCCCACGGCAGGGCCTCGACTCCGGCGAAGGCGAGGGCGCCCCAGAAGGCTCCCTCCGCGAAGCGGTAGGTCAGACTCCGGCCGAAGGGCACGGCGGCTCCGCCGGAGGTGAACCAGTGCTGGAAGTCCAGCGCGAAGGCCGCCGCCCGCTCACGCAGGCGCCCGGCGCGGCCGGGATCGCGGTCGGCGGCCAGGGCGGCGTAGACCAGGCCGTAGTAGTGCATCGCGAAGGGGACGTAGTAGTCGCGCTGGGCGGTGGGGCCGTCGCTGTACCAGCCGCCGCCCAGCGCGAAGGACTCCAGCCGCTCCAGACGGGCGAGGTTGGGCCCGGGGTCGAAGCGCACCCCGACGCGGTCCAGGCCGAGCCCCACCATGACGGGGAAGAACTGCCAGTTGTTGTCGACGGCCTCGGCGTTCATCGAGTGGAGCAGCCAGGCCGCGAGGTCGTCGCGTTCCCGGCCGCTCAGCGGATCCCACACGGCCTCGGGCGCGAGGGCCAGCGCCAGGCCGATCGCGGCGGTCTCCACCAGCCGTTGGTCGACGTCGGTCACCGCCCCCCAGAACTCCTCGTGCCCGGGATCCGTCCCGGTGGCGAGCCCTCGGCGCCAGAGTTCCCAGTGCTCGAAGGACCCCCCTCCGGCCGCCAGCGGCGCCAGCCCCCACAGCGGGCGGGCGAACGCCTCCAGTTCGGCGGCCGCGTCGCCGTAGTGGGCCGTGTTGCTCCCGAGCCGAAGCCGTGCCCGACCCGGACTGAGGTGGGGGACCAGTGGCAGGACGAGTTCGGTCACGAGCCGGCGCATGTCCTCACGGTCACGCGGTGTCCCGCTCCCGCCCGCCCCCGGCGCCGCCGATGACGTGGCTGATCGTTCCACTGTCGCGGAACCCCCCTCTGGTGATCGGTGACCGTGGCCGCCGGAGGCCCTGCCGTCCGGGCCGGACCCGCGCCGAGAGCGCGGTCAGCTCTTGAGCCCGGTGAACGCGATCCCCTGCATGATGCGGCGCTGGAAGATCAGCAGGACCACGATGACCGGGATGACCGCCAGGGCGGCGCCCGCCATGATGTAGTACGCCCGTCCGGACTCGCTGCTGGCCAGCTGCTGCAGGGCCAGCGGCAGCGTGTAGAGCTCGGGGTCGTTGAGCACCACCAGGGGCCAGACCAGGTCGTTCCAGTGGAAGATGAAGCTGGTGATCGTCACGACCGCGAGCACCGGCTTCGACAGCGGGATGATGATGCGCCAGAAGATCTGCATCCGTCCCGCGCCGTCGATGCGCGCCGCCTCCTCCAGCTCGCCGGGCAGCGACATGAAGAACTGGCGCAGCAGGAAGATGTCCAGGACCGAGGCGACGTTGGGCAGGATCAGGCCCCATCCGGAGTCGAACATGCCGAGCGCCTGGGTGACGTGGATGCGTGGCACCAGCAGCGTGATCGTGGGGACCATCATGCCCGCGAGCAGCACGACGAACAGCTTGTCCCTGCCGGGAAAGGGGATCCTGGCGAAGGCGTAGGCGGCCAGCGCGTCCACCAGGAGCTTGCCCGGAACCAGTATCAGGCAGACCCAGACGCTGTTGAGGAACGCCTGGCCCAGCCCGCCGACCTGCAGGACGTGCTCGTAGTTCTCCAGCGTGGGCGACCACTCACCGGTCTTGCGATCCAGCGGAAGCAGGCTGGGCACCTTGGTGTAGACGTCCGAGCCGTGTTTGAAAGAGGTCGCCAGCATCCACAGGAACGGGATCACCGATATGGCCGCCAGCAGCACCAGGGCGATGTAGACGGGCGCGAGCCGTGCTTTCCCGGCCGTCCTCACGACGCCTCCTGCTTGACGAACTTGAACTGCAGGGCAGTGATGATCATGATGAAGAGGAACAGGATGAACGACATCGCGCAGGCCGCGCCCATCGCGTCGTAGCGGAACGCGAACAGGTACAGGTGCAGGACGTAGGTCAGGCCCGACTGCTCGGGGCCGCCGGTGACGCTCCTGCCGCCGCCGCCCGAGAAGATCACATACACCAGGCCGAAGACCTGCAGCGCCGCGATCACACCGGTGACCAGCAGGTAGAAGGTGGTGGGACGCAACATCGGCACGACGATCCTCCGGAACCGCTGGACGGGGCCCGCACCGTCGATGATCGCGGCCTCGCGGATCGAGTCGGGGATGCCCTTGAGCCCCGCGAGGTAGATGATCATTGAGATGCCGCACTGCCAGGCGGCGATGAACGACAGGGCCGGGATGACCAGTTCGGGGGTGTTGAGCCAGTTCTGCCCGGGGATGCCGAACAGGCCGAGAAAGCTGTTGACCAGCCCGTACTGCGGGTCGTACAGCCAGCGCCAGATGGCGCCCACCGCGGCCTCGGCGGTCACGACCGGCAGGAACAGCAGCAGCCGGAAGAGGTTGGAACCGCGGCGGATCGTGTTGATCAGCAGCGCCTGGGCGAGCGCGGTGACCAGGGTCAGCGGTACGGCGATCAGCGTGTACTGCAGGGTGACCCGGATCGACTTCCAGAAGTGCGGATACCGCACGTCGTCGAAGAGCAGGTCGGAGTAGTTGGCCAGTCCCACCCAGTTGGGCGCCGACCGCAGGTTCCAGTCGGTGAAGCTGTAGTACAGCGCGGCCAGCGCGGGGTAGAGCAGGAAGATCACGAAATAAATCACCGCGGGGGCGATCAGGAGCCACCCGATGACGTGGTCGCGCCGCCCGAAACCCGGGCGGCGGCGCCGCCCGGGGAGGGGCGTCACGGCGGGCTTGTCAGCCAGCACCGGAGATGCCACGTTTGCCTCGCTTTCGCGTTAGCCGTTCCAGCCGAGCAGCGCGCGGGTCTTGGTCGCCGCCTCGGTCAGCGCCTGCTGGGAGGTGACCTTGCCGCTCAGCGCGGACTCGATCGCGGGGGCGATGATCTCGTCGTTGATCTGGATCCACTCCGGCAGGGCCGGCCTGGCATGGGCGACCTTGAGCTGCTCGAGGAAGGCCGCCTGGTCGGGCCCGAAGGTGGCCGCGTCCCTCTCCGCCGCCGCCACATTGGTCGGGAAGCCACCCAGCGCCTGAGCCAGCGCGGTGTTGTTGTCGGCGTTGGTCAGGAAGGTGAGCCACTTCCACGCCAGCTCGGGGTTCTTGCCCTTGCTGAAGACCACCGCGTTCTCGCCGCCGATGTTGCCGGCGGGCTCGGTCTTGTACGGCAGCGGGGCGGTGCCGAACTCCAGGTCGGGGAACTGCTCCTTGATGTTGGCCACGTCCCACGGGCCGGAGATCATCATGCCGGCCAGACCGTTCTCGAAGGCCTTGTCCGAGTCGGTGATCGCCCTGGGGGAGGACGGCAGCAGATCCACCCAGAGCTGGAGCGCGTCGACACCGGGCTGCTGGTCGAACAGGATCTTCTTGTCCTTCTCGTCGACGAGGGAGCCGCCGGCGCCCGCGAGGAAGCCCGGCCACATCCAGCCGCCGTAGCCGTCGCCCTTGGGCACCACCATGCCCGCGATCTTCGGATCGTCCTGGTGGACCTTCGCGGCCGTCTGCTTGAGCTCGTCCCAGGTCTTGGGCGGCGTCGGCACCAGCTTCTTGTTGTAGAAGAGCGCCACCGCGGTGTGGTCCAGCGGCAGGCCGTAGATCTTGTCGTTCACCTTGTTGGTGTTCAGGGCGCCCGCGTAGTACGTCTTCTCGTCGACGGTGCCGGCGGGTATCTCCCTGATGGTGCCGTCGAGCGCGTACCTGGCCACCAGCGGCTGGTCCAGGATGCCGACGTCGGGGACGGTGCCGGCGGCGACGGCGCTGCCCAGCTTGGTGTTGTAGTCGTCCTTGGGGATCTTGACGATCTTGACGGTGACCTTGTTGGCCTTCTCGAAGTCGGTGCGCAGCTTCTCGACGACCTCCCCCGCCTGCGGGGTGCGGTCCTGGAACATCCAGTAGGTCAGTGTGGTGGCCTCCGAGGCCGTCCCGTTGTCGCCGCCGCATGCGACAAGTCCGGCCAGCAGGGCCATACCCGCCGCGGCCCCTGTGACTCTCCTGATCATTTCTTCCTCCTGTTGGGGGGTGCAACGGAGGATAATGTAAGGTGTGAAAAAAGTTCAGTCCCCTTGAGAAACGCTTTGGTAACACGGAGGAGAGGGAGGTGTGGGTCATTCGTGAGGTGTGGTTCCCAGGGAGCGGGGCGCCGGGTGGACGCCCCGTCGCGACGGGGCGTCCACGGCCGGGCCGCCCGCTACGCGTGAGCCCTTGAGGTGCTGCGAAGACGGTACGGCGGGTTCACGCCGGGAAGGACGTCACGACGTCTTGTACCTCAGGGTGTAGGAGCCGGAGCCGCTCGCGGAGGTCACGAGGTAGCGGTAGTAGCCGCGCGTGCCGGTGTAGTTGGTCCGCTCGTCGGGTCCGGGGCTGTCGGAGGTGGCGACGGTGACCCAGCTCGTGCCGCTCCACTTCTGGAGGAAGAGGTCGAAGTCGACGTTGTCGGCGCTGTCCAGGCAGGCGGACTGCTGGCCGGGGGTCACCGTCTGGTAGTACAGGTTGTTCGGCTGGTAGGCGGACTGGCCGTTGTTCAGCCGGCCGGTGGCGGTCTTCGGGTAGCCGCTGCAGGGGGATGCGCCCGGAGGGGTGGTGCTCGGCGGGGTGGTGCCAGGAGGGGTGGTGCCCGGAGGGGTGGTGGTCGGTGGGGTGCCCGCGCCCACGGTCGTCAGGTTCAGGCCGTAGGCGGTGAGGATCTCGGCGACCGGCTGGAAGTAGGTGACGCCTCCGGCGGTGCAGTCGCCGGAGCCGCCGGAGGTGACCCCCTGGGCCTGGTCCACCGAGATGAACGAGCCGCCCGAGTCGCCCGGCTCGGCACAGACACTGGTGCGGGCCAACTGGTAGACGGTGCCCTGGGGGTAGGTGACGCTGGTGTCGCGTTGCTGGATGGTGCCGCAGTGCCAGCCGGTGGTGGAGCCGGACCGGCAGACCGAGGCGCCCTCGATGGCCGGCCTGGAGCCGGCGACGGGCACGGTGCCGCCGGCGCCGTTGTTGACCGCGGGCTTGGGGGTCCAGTTGGCGTTCACCGAGACCCAGGAGTAGTCGCTGTCAGGAAAGACCGACCCCTGGAAGACACCTTGGGCGCTCCAGTTGGAGCCGCTCGTGGTGTCGCCCTTCTTGCCGCAGTGACCGGCGCTGACGAAACCGTTCTGGGTCCCGCGGGTCACCGGGAAGCCGATCGAGCAGCGCTCCGTGGTGCCGATGTAGTAGGCGTTGCCGCCCACGAGGTCGTCGAGGAGTTTGGGAGTCTCGTTGGAGGGTTCCACCTTCACCGCGACCGGGTCCGCGCCGGAGGCCTCCAGGGCGTTCGAGGCTACCGCGACATCCTTGGAGAGGACGACCACCTTGTTGGTCCGCACGTCGATGTAGCGCACGGCTCCGGCGTCCTTGTGGGCGGCCGGAGTGCTGTCCACCTGGTTCTTGATGGCGGTCAGGTCCGACAAGGAGCGGGTGACGATCTCCGCTCGGGCGCCTGTGGCGACGATCTGGGGGATGTCGGCCTCGGAGGTGGTGGCGACCACGAGTCGCTGCGCGACGGTTCCGACGAACCAGGAACCGGCGAAGCGCTCGCCGAGCTTCCCGCGCAGGCCCGCCTCGACCGTCGCCAGGCGGGCCTCGTTGACCAGGCGGGTCTGGGCCTGCTCCCTGGTGAGGTGCAGGTCGCGCTGGAGTGCCTCGATCATGCCGGCAGGTGGTTTCCAAGCGCCCGGGGCGGCGGGGGTGTTCGCGGCCCGGCCCTGGGCGATGGCCGGGGCGGGCGCCAGAGTGAGCGTGGTGATCACTAGGACGCATCCCGTGGTGATGGCGTGTCTGCGGGACATGGGTCTCTCCTCGACCTCGGCTTTCCGGGCGTGAGGGGGGAGAACGCCACGTATCGCAGGTTGATCATGCGATGTGGGCGACGCCATGCTAATCCAGCCGTTGCCGGTCAAGGCCTCAACACCGCGCGCCACGCGGAGGGTGATTTCGGCCGAGGTCCGCCGCCGTGTTCCGCTCGTGGCCCGGTTGATCGCCGGCTGCGCCGAGGTGACGGCCGTCCGCCGTCACCGGGACGCGCCGATGCCACCACCGCACATGGGGTCAGGACGGCCTCGCGGACCGGGAGCGGGTGGGGCCAGATCGTGCGCGGCGGCTCAGCCCGCTTCCGTCGTCGTGTTCGGGGCGGTGCGTGACCGGCGGCGCACCGCGAGGGCGATGTCCACGATCGCCATCACGGCCAGTACGGCCGGCACGACGGTGAGCCAGGTGATACCGGCCTGATGTCCTGTCCGACGGCATATTCGGACCCCGCCGGGGGAGAGGCTTGGCATGACCGACAACCCTGAGGTGAACGAGAACACGGTGGAGCGCGACGTCTCGGAACAGACCCTGCCTCCCGCCGGTCCACGAGGCGCCGACGGCGAGACCCGGATCGTGGCGGAGCGGTCGGGGGCGGACACCACCTTCCCCGAGCGGCCGCTCCTGGCGGACCCGGACGACGTGCACCGCACTCCGGGAGAGGAAGGTTCAAAGGGGGCGAGCCAGGCCGAGCAGGGCAGGGACAGGTCCGGGTTTCCCGAGCCGGAGGTCGGCCCCGCCTCCTGAGGCCCGTTCGTCCCTTCGAGGCGGGGCCGGACACGGCGGCGGGGGGGGGCGGGGGGCCGGGGCCCCCCCCCCCCGGGGGGGGGGTGTTGGGTAGGTAATTGGGGGGGATAAAAAATAAACGGGTGGGAACCAAAAAAAAACCCCCCGGGGTG